>JAISAX010000634.1 GCA_031266495.1 Opitutaceae bacterium | reverse complement strand
ATTTTGAGGGGATGAATTACGAGCGAGCCATTGTTCGGGAGCTTGAGGAAGGACTGCGGAAATTGCCGCGACTCATGCATGTTGTTGTCGGGCCGCGTCAGGTCGGGAAGACTACGGCGGTGCGGCAGCTTTGCGACAAAAACGCGTTTCCTTCGCGCTGGGCGGCGGCGGACGCTCCCTTGCCTCCTGGTCCGGAATGGATCGAAACACACTGGCATCTGGCTGCCACCGATGCGGCAAAAACAAAGTCTCCCTTTTTGCTCGTTCTTGACGAGATCCAGAAAGTCAGGGGCTGGAGCGAAACCGTCAAACGGCTCTGGGACGAGACGCTCGCGAAAAAAATTCCGTTGCGCGTCATCCTGCTCGGTTCCTCCGCGTTGCTCGTGCAGGCGGGGGTCACGGAAAGCCTGGCCGGACGATTTTTCCTGCACCGTTGCATGCACTGGAGCTGGACGGAGTGCCGCGACGCCTTTGGCTGGGATTTGCGGCAGTGGTTGTATTTTGGCGGTTATCCGGGGGCGGCTCTGCTTGTCGATGAAGAGTATCTGTGGCGTCAATACATTGCCGATTCCATGATCGAGACGGTGCTGGCTCGCGATGTGTTCCTGCTCGCGCCCGTCGCGAAGCCGGTTCTCATGCGCCATCTGTTCTGGCTCGCGGCAACACATCCCGCACAGGTGCTTTCCTATAACAAAATGCTCGGTCAGTTGCAGGATGCGGGCAACACCACCACGCTGGCCCATTACCTGCAATTACTCGGCTCCGCGTTTCTTTTGTCCGGGCTTGAACACTACAGCACGGGCGGGATTCGCAAGCGGGGCAGCAGTCCGAAACTGCTTTTCTGGAACAACGCGCTGGTGAGCGCGGTGAACGGGCTTTCGCGGAGCGAGGTGGAGGCGGATGGCGCGTGGCGCGGGCGCGTGGTGGAAAATGCCGTGGGGGCGCATTTGCTCAATCATTTGCATGGTCCGGAGTGGTCGCTTGCCTGGTGGCGCGAGGGCAACGCGGAGGTGGATTTTGTCGTCCGTCGCGGCGCCGGCGTCTGGGCGATTGAGGTCAAGAGCGGGCGTTCAGGGAAGTGTTCCGGGTTGGGGGCGTTTTGCCGTCGTCATACCGGTGCCAGGACATTGCTCATCGGGGGCGAGGGACTGGAACTGGAGGAGTTTTTTGCGCGCGATCCGCGGTCGTTTTTCGAGCTTCGCTGAGGGTGGCTCCGTTCGCGGCGCTGTTGCGGGCGAGTTCGTTTTCGATCCAGGCCCGGGTGGCCTCCTGCTGGTTTTGCGTTTCGAGAATCGCGCTGAGCCGGTCTTCGAGGCGTGGCCGGTCGGCGGCGGCGGCGGTGGCGGCGGCGTGGCGGACGAGTTGGTGGCCGGCGGCGGCGGGCAGGTCCTGCCGGGAAATGTTCAGGCGCGCAACGGCGGACTGGCGGGCCAGATCTTCACGGACGGCTTTTCCGTAGTCGGGCGCGATGATCGTCTTGAAGGCTTCGACCGAGCCTGCCGGGCGCACGAGCGCGTTGTTGGCGTTTTCGACGATGCGCGCGGTGTTGGCTCCGAGGTTGCTGATCTGGAAGCCGTCCACATAGCCGTCCACTCGCGGGACAAAGGGTTCGACTTCGGGGGTGAGTTGCGCGCCGACCACGGCGGGGAGCCAGCCGCTGAGTCGGGTGAAGCGTTCGTTTTGGGCGCGTGAGGTCAGAAATCCCAAAAAATCCACGGCGCGTTCGCGGTTGGCGGTCTGGAGCGGGATGCCGAAGCTGAGGCTCGTGGTGGTGGCGGCTTCCGAGGCGGGGCCGAGGACGTTTTTCCCGTAGCGCGGGTGGCTTTCGGAGGGTAGCGGTATGTTGAATACTCCGGTGGGGAAGTGCGCTTGCTGGCGAAAGCTGGGCGCGTCGTAGCTGCCGGTGGCAATGAAGAGGGCGCGGCCTTGCACGAAATAAAATGTGGCGTCTTCTCGCGGGACTTGCAGGTAGCCGGGCTGGAGGCGCAGGCCGATGTCGCGTGTGATGGCAAGGCCGTCGGTCACGGCGGGGGTGTCGAGCGTCCAGTCGCCGCGGAGGTAGCTGATGCCCAGTTCCACGGGGTCGCGTTGCATGGCGTGGTTGCGCAGGGCGGTGAGGCCGAGTTTCTGGGTCTGGCTGGTGGCGAATTTGTAGATGATGAGGGGGCCGTTGAGTTTCGATCCGGCGATGGGTATCAGGGCGGTGTGCTGTTCGCGGGCCTGGTTTTCGACACGGTCGCAGATGGCGATGAATTCGTCGAAGGTGCGGGGTTCGGGGGTGTTGCCGAGCAGGCGTTTCCAGAGGGTGGCGTTGTAATAGACGCGGACGGTGTGCATCGACATGGGCACGCCGTAATATTCGAGGAGGTTGGGGCGGTAGTTGAATCCGCCGACAAGGCCGTCGATGAATGTGTTGCGCCAGGCGGTGGTTTCGAGGTCGGTGCCGCGGTTCCAGGGGTTGGGTTGTTCAACATAGTCGGTGAGTGGAAGAAAGAAGCGGGAGAGCATTTCGTCTTCGGCGTTGCGGGGCATTTTGCCGAGTTCGATCAGGTCGGTGGCGGTGCCGCCGATGAGTTGGGTTTGCAGCCATTGGGTGTAGGTGCGTTCGGGGATGGCGAGTTGTTCGACGTGGACGCCGGGGTGGAGTTTTTCGTAATCGCGGGCGAGGGCGTCGAAGGCGGTGCGCAGGCCGGCTTCGAGTTGCCAGTGCGCGATGCGGATGGTTTCGCGGTCGTCGGTGCGGTCGGTGCGCGCTCGTCCGAGTATCCTGACGAGAGAAAAGGCGAAGCAGCCGGCAAGGAGGGCGAGGCCGATGAGTGTGGTGAGTTTGTCGCGGGTCATGGCGGGCGGGGGGGGGGGAGGGGAGATGGTATTCGGTGTTGGACGACGGACGTTGGACGCTGGACGTCGGGTTCCGGACTGGTTGTCGAGGGGGCGGGGGTCAGGGGGTGTCGTTGAGCTGGACTCGTGTGCGCAGGGTGAGCGCGCGGGCGGGCGCGGTCGTGCGGACGACAAGGCAGGCGTGGTGATTCATTTTCCCGAAATGCAGGGTGCCGTCGGGCATGGGTTCGATGGTGATGTTCAGGGGCGCGGTCGCTTCGCTCCGGATTGCGATGTGGCCGACCTGAATCCGGTTGCCGGCGATTTCGCGGGGGGCTTCGGGGGATTCGCCGAGATGCCAGCGGAAGAGAATGATGTCGGGGGTTTCCAGTTCGACGTCGTCGGTAATGTCGGCGCCAGTACGGTCCCAGGTGACGCGGCGTTGCCAGCGGTTGACCGTGGCGTAGCAGCGGGTGGCATCCACGGTGACGTCGCCGCCGGTGGCTTCGAGGCGGGTGGTGGCGAGGGGGGCGGCGCGGTGGGCGTGGTCGAGGATCTGGCCGGCTCCGGCCTTGAGGGTTTTTGTCGTGAGGGCGGCGGGCGCATGGTCGCCGACTTGCAGGACGTTGTGCCCGGCGACGCTGCGAAAGTGCGGGGGGTGTTCGGGGATGCCGTAGGAGACGAGGCCGGCTTCGATGAGCACGGGTTTGCCGTCGAGGATGAGGTTGAGGTGTCCGCGGTCCTGGTGGTCGTGGGCGTCGGTGGGGTGGCCGCCGCGAATCCATAGGCCGGATACGCGGGCGTCGGGCGAATTTTTCCACGATTCGATCCAGTTGACTCGGGTGGCGATGCGGTAGGTGGCG
>JAISAX010000557.1 GCA_031266495.1 Opitutaceae bacterium | reverse complement strand
GAAGGTAAAACAGAGGAGACTCCGAACGATAAGTTATGTACTGATGTTACGTGGACTGCCTTGAAGTGGCACGGGCTTTTTCTGACAATCCCCGTGGACGACGCGCAGCGTCGCCCTCTGCCTCCAGACAAGATCATTTGTTTGAGAACATTACAGTTGTTTACAGTGAATGACACGAAGGAGAAGCAGGGAGGCGGCGCTTTACTGCCGATCCGTCCACGGGCTGGAGAGCCTGTGCCACTTCGATCCGCGTAACTTCAGTTATGTATTTTAAAAAAGCAGGCAGGGATGAGCAGCAGGCGTCCCTGGTGGTTCTTCGTTCTCTTCGTTGCCTTCTGTTCAGTTTTTGAAACTTTCCAAAAGAGGAAAACCTGCCCGGTCTTGTACAGGCGGGAGACGGGCAGGTCGGGCTGTAGTATCTGGTATCAAACGGGAAGTTTGCGGCGGCGAATCGTTATCCACCCCGCCACCGGGACAACCAGCAAGCCGGCTATCAGCGAAACCGTCGCCGGTTCGGGAATGGCGGCTGTTGCCGTCACCACGATGTTATCAATGGCAATCGTGCTGTTGCGGACAGGGTTGAAAAATTCGATCGTGTACGTGTCGTAGCCCGCCAGCACGGGGAGCGAGAGTTCGTACAAACCGGTCTGGCTTGACGCACTCAAGACTACGGTGTTCGCGGCAAGGTTGTTGTAGTTGGTGCTGCCCGACGCATCGGATCCCCAGCCTGATTTGTTCCAGTCGTTGCGATCGAAGAAGGAAGCCGTTTCCCAACCGGAATCCGCGGCGCTGTAATAACTGTAAGCGCTTGCCGTGTAGGTTCCGTAATAGGAGGTCCCCGCATAAATACGGAAAAGCACTTTTGTAGTCGTTCCTGAAATACCCACGTAGTTGAAACTCACCTGGAGCGATGATACGCCGCCGGCATCGATCTTGAATGTCTGGGCCACGCCGGGGGGATTCCTGTTATTGCTTTCGTCAACCCGGTTGATCGTGAGCGCGTATCCATCCTCATCCAGACTTGTGGTGTTCACCACCGAACTGTTGGTGGGCGTGGTCTGGCTGTAATGGCTCGCGCTCCACGGCGCCAGCGCCTGGCTTTCGAAATCGCCATTGATGACGAGGTTTGTCTGGCCCTGAACAACTGCCGCCGCGAAGAAGGGCGACAGGATGAGTAAAGCCGCGAGAGCGGCGGTTTTTGCTTTTTTTGGTTTCATGACGAGCTGCATTGTTTGTGGTTTATTTCTGGATACAAAGTGAAGCGGTCAGTCCGGGACGGAATTCCATTGTGCCCGCGTCCCCTTGAAATAGAGACAGGTTTGGTCCGCCTCCGCCTTGATGAGGTGCGTGGCCGAGGACGGGAGTTCGGTCCGGGAAAAAACCTCGTAAAGAGGCGTCGCGGCGGGAAACGCGAGCCGGATTTCACTGGTATCCTTTGCATGGATACCGACGAACGACCGGTTCACATAAAGCGCGTCCTCGGTTTCCGTGTATGAATGGACGCCCGCCTGTTTCGCGGCATGACGCAGGAGCGAGGGCGAAAGGATGGCGGAGGCGGAATAAATGCTCGTCCAGCCGCCTTGCTGTTTCTGGGCGAGGGCGACGTCGTCCGAACCGGAATATGTGGCGAGCGCTTTGGCGACGGGATCGGTCACGGTGAAGGACGGCGAAAAGGTCCATTCGGCGGCATCGCTTTCGCCGGGTTTTGTGCGCGTGAGCACACCAGGCGGGAAGTCCCCGGAGATTTTGGTGTTTCGGGCGAAAAACGCGGTGGGCGTCATTTTCCATGAGCGGGGTTTGGGCGAGGCGGCGATGCGAATGCCCGTGACGCGCGACATGCGTCCGGCATCGTGGCCTTCGGGCGTGGAGAAGGCGTCGGCCCATGTGAAAAGGACGACTTTGCCATCACGTTTCACCGTCCGGTTGATGATTTCTTCCTGTTCCGGCGTGATGCCAAAGGTGTTGAAAAAGATGTAGAGTTTATAGGGGCGCAGGGTTTGTAATTGATCGATGAATACGGAGTCGGCGGGAGCACCCGCGCGGTCCCACGTCCATCTGGCGAGATCCATGAAGGCAACCATGCGGGTGGGGCGGTCCTTGATGTCGTCAACACCGAGATATTTCTGCCAGCCGCGATCGAAGACGAAGGCGATTTCCGCCACGGAATCACGGGGGAGATTCACGGCGCGGTTCATCACGTCCTGCTGTGCGCGGAATTCCTTGAGGAGGTAAGGGTGGGCGAGTTTGTAGTGCCCCATTTCCCACTGGTAGGGGATGCTGCCGGTGACGAGGCAGTTGACGAAGATGCGGCGTTTGATGCGGGTGAGGTAAAGTTCGTCGGTGCGGCGCGAGGCGGGCGCGACTTCGTGCGGAACGTCGTCCTGGATGAGGAGGAGTTTCCCGTCGAGCGCGAGTCCGCGAAGCGCGGTGACGGGAGAACCGGTGCCCTGGTAACCGGGATTGTGGCGGCCGATGTATGGCTCCTGCACGTCGAAGAAATCGAAGTCGGGGCTTTTGCAGAGGAGATCGACGGGGTTGTTGCGGTTCTCGCGCATCTCCTGCTTCTCGCCCCAGGACCAGAGGTGCCCCATGAAGTTGCCGGTGCGAGCGCCGACGAGGGCGCGGCCATGAGTGGCCTCTTTTATCCAGCGGCCAAAGTCGAGAATGATTTCCTGAAAGGCGATTTCGCGGAAGCGCTTGCTGTCGAGGTACGCCTGGCGTCCGGCGAGATCGGGGATGAGCGGGGTCTTGAGCGAGGCCATCGGATGGGCGTCGGTGACGAGGTGTTCGGGCATCGCGGTGGCCAGGGTGACAGCGGGGCGTCGCCAGGCTTTTTGTAGTGCGGAATCGGTGACGTATTTTTCACGCAGCATGGCGCGGAAACGTTCGATGGCGGCGGGCGTGCTGTCATTGACCTCGAAGTTGCAGTCCATGCTGTAGCCGCCGAAGAGTTCGTAGCCGATGACGGCGTCTCCATAGCTGCTTTGCCGGATGTGGGCGACCATCTGGCGAACGGCCTCCCGGGCATCGCGTTTCCATGCGCCGGACTGGTAGTCGGGAATGCCGGGGTAGGAGTTGCGTCCGCGCCCCGTCGGTCCGTGGTAGCCGGTGACGTGCGTAGTGTAGTCGTGGATACCAGCGGAATCCGGATTGAGCCGTGTCCACCAGTCGGCTCCGTCAAGAATGACGGCAAGGACAACCTTGTTGCCCGGCTTGAGGGCGAGCAGCGCCCCGAGTTTCCGGTCCAGCCAGGTGAAATCGTACTGGCGCGGACCGACCCAGGTGGGCGGATGGAAACGGAGGTAAACGTCTTCGCCGAGAACGATGCCGAAGCGGGTGATGCCGAAGCCGGCTTGATTGAGCTGGGCATCGTAGTTGCCGAATTGTTGCGGGAGCATCGATTCGTAGGCCATGAAGTTGATCGGGTGGCCGTCGAGATGCACGTTGATGACGCCGTTGTCGTTGACGACGCGGGCGTCGTTTGCCGGTGGTGTCCGGAGGATGGCGTCCGCATCCAGACGGTTGTCAACGGGCTGGCGCCAGATGGCGAGGGAGTGCAGCTTGAGCGTGCTGCGTCCGGCGGAGGAAGGGCGCAGCGTGGTGACAAGTTCATTGAGATAGAGGCCGGCATGTCCGTCCCCGACTTCAAAAGCGGCGGTGCGAAAACCCGCGGGTTGAGGTTGAGGTCGAGAGAGGCCGGGGGGGCGGGGCGCACGGGATGCGCCGGGCATGCCGGGCGCGAGAGGGATGTCGGCGGGGCGTGTTTTTTTGAAGGCATGGGGAACGCCTTCGCGAAAGTTCAGGGTCAGGGTGAGGTCGTTGTCGTCAAGGCCTTCGGATTGCCAGATGACTTCAACGCGGTCGCCCCGGTAAACCTTGTGCGGACCGATGGTGTATCCGGATTTCCATGTTTTCCCTTTTCCGGAAACAATGATGTCCACGGTGTCGGTGGCCTGTGACGTGGTGATAATGGCGTCGGTGGCAGGTTGTCCGGCCTTCGGATCAACGCGGAACTCGTACCATTTTTCCTTCTTTTCCCACGCGGGCAGATGATAAGGCGCTCCGTGCGCGAAAACGAACCGGTTGACGAGGAAAGGTAAAGGTTCCGCAGGATCATCGGGAACGGACTGGCCCCGGACGGTGGTTGCGGTGGCGGCGGCAGCCAGGGCGGTGGCGACTACAAAAGAAAAAGAGAGGATGCGGTATTCAGACATCATTGCAGGCGGAATGAATGGACGGGTGGACGAGTGGACGGGTGAAGTTGGCGTTGGAAACGTGAGAGCCGGATAAAAACATGGCCTCCGGAGCAGCCCCAGTTTTTACCGGAAATCGCCCGCCTGGCAGTCGGACGTCAATGTTGGTTCGTTCGTCGTAACTTGATGAATTACAAGAAGATTACACGCGAAACCGGTGGTCGCGAGCAGGCCAGGCCGGGACGCGAAAATACATAGGGTCAAGTCACGGAATAAATGGGAAAACGGGGCGAGACGGAGATGTTTCTGTCCGGGCACGCGAAAAAAAGGGGGGGGGGAGGGAGGGAGAATGTGAAGGAGTGTGGCGCGGGAGCGCCCGGGACCGCCGGCACGCCGGCATCTTGCCGGCACGCAGCGGAGTGGCATCGGCTGGAACCGCGCGCCACGGAAGCCGCGTTGACGGCGTGAAAACAGGGACGTAAGGCCTGTTCGCGTATGCCGTTCACACTCACGCCGCAAGGTCACCTGCGTCTGGATACCACTCATGCGGATTCATTGGAAAAAAACCTGCTCAATGCCCTGACCGGGATTCCGGACAAGGATGTCCCGCTCGCCGGAGGGAGCGCGAACGCGGACCGCGCCGACTGCGGGGACCGCACGGACCGCACGGACCGCACGGATCGCACGGATCGCACGGATCGCGGGGACCGCGCGGACCGTGAGGCGGACCGTGTTGACGGGCATGTCCTGCTCGTTCTGGCAACCAGGGCGCTTGCCTCGGCATTGCCGCCGTCGGCCAGCTACTGGCGCGAATTTGCCCGGCGCTACCTCACGCGACTCTGTCATTTGCCCGAAGACGCCTCCCCCGCGCCCATCCCGCCTCCGTCCGGCGAGGAGCTTGCCGCGATGGTTGACGCGGCTCCTCCCATGCGAGGCGCGGAATACCTGAACACCCCGATCATGGCCGCTCTCTGGCGTTCGCTGGACGCGCTTGCGCAGGAAGGAATCCGGGCAACGGAAGGCGGCCTCGCCGTCTGGCTCCGGGAACAAAACCCCCTCTGGCATCTCGTCGGGCGCATCACCTTTCACCTCGCGGAAAACAAACGCGATCCGCAGCGCCCCTTCGCCTTTCTGGCAACCTGGACGCACCGCATCTCCGAGCAGGCCAGACCCCAATACCTCCCGCTCGGACGCGCCCTGCAGGAATACGCCGGCCAACGCGACCGCCTGCTCGCCCTGCTCGCCCCCGTGCAACGGGCGTCGGAGCACAGCGCCCTCGTGCGCGAACTGGTTGACTCGCAACGCATCTTTCATCCGCAAGTCTGGAGCGCGCGCGAAGCCCACCGGTTTTTGTGCGACATCCCCCGCTTTGAGGAAAGCGGCCTGCTCGTGCGCATCCCCGACTGGTGGCACGGCGGGCAAGGCGGCTCCCGTCCGCGCGTATCCGTCACCATCGGCACCAGAAAACCCTCCGGACTCGGCCTCGATTCCCTGCTGGATTTCAACATGCGACTCTCCCTCGACGGGGAAACCCTCACCGCCGAAGAATGGGAACACATCGCATCCGGCGACAGCGGACTGGTGCTGCTAAAAGGCCGCTGGGTGGAAGTGGACCGCGAAAAACTCCGGCACGTACTCGAACACTGGAAAAAAATCGACCGCGCCCGGCGCGACGGCCTCAGCCTTGCGGAAAGCCTCCGCCTCCTCTCCGGCGCGACCCCCGGCGCCGACGAATCCGGAAACGACGCCGACGCCGACGCCGACGCCGCCATCCGCGAATGGTCGCACATCAACGCCGGCGACTGGCTCGCCGACACGCTCGCCACCCTGCGCGACCCCACCCGGCTCGACGCCGCCCGCCACCCCCCCCCCGGCCTTCGCGCCACGCTCCGCCCCTATCAACTCGAAGGCGTTGCCTGGATGCACTTCCTCACCCGGCTCGGACTCGGCGCCTGCCTCGCCGACGACATGGGACTTG
>JAISAX010000540.1 GCA_031266495.1 Opitutaceae bacterium | reverse complement strand
AGATATCGCGACATGTTGGTAAACGGGTCTGGTTTGAAAATGGATACGGGTTGATGACGGCTGGGCTCGACACTGGCGGCACTGGCGTTGCTGGCTGCGGAAACGTGTCCGGCCTCGGGATGAATCTCAACTGCGAAGTTCCGCGCCCGCGGAGTGTGAGGGGGGGAATTGCGGGAGGGCGGGAGGGCGAGAGGTAGCAGGAGTTGGCAAGCCAAGGGTAATCGTGCTCTCTTCACGTTGCCCTGCCTTTCCTTCTTTCATGACCTTCTGCTTCCAATCGCAATTACTCCCGGACTGAAGGACTGAAAGCCTGAAGGCTGGACGTGCCGCCGACCGCAAGATCGCCCCCCCCCGTGCTTGTCCTGCGGCTTTCGGGCTTTCAGGCTTTTCCGTTCAGCCTTCAGCCTTCAGGCTTTCAGGCTTTTATTTTTCGTGTGACCACCAATCTCAACATAGCCCTACGCTTCCTCGGATCCCGCAAGCGCGCCATGCTGATGAGCCTCGCCGGCATCATATTCGGCGTGGCGTTTTTCATCCTCACGCAAGCGCAGACCGCCGGCTTTGAAACCTATTTCATCAAAACCATCCTCGGAGTGAACGGCATGGTGCGCATCGAGGACCGCGCCCAGTCCACCCTGCGCACCCTCGACGCCGACCCCGACAGCACCTTCACCGTCACCGTCGAAGGCAGCGTCAAATACATCCCCGGCATCCAGTACCCCACGCGCATCCTCGAATCGCTGCAACACTTCCCCGGCATCACCGCCGCCTCGCCGGTCATCCGCGGCAACGCCACCCTCAAGGCCAACTTTCGCGAATACGACTGCAAGCCCTACGGCATCGAACTGGCGACCTACGTCGGCGTCTCCGACATCGAAAACCAGATCGTGGACGGCACCCTCCAGACCTTTGCAGACAACCCCTACGGACTCCTCCTCGGCGCCCGCATCGCCCGCCGGCTCAACCTCCACACCGGCGACGCCATCCTCCTCGAAAGCGCGCACACCCGCATGCGCTTCCGCATCTCCGCGATTTTCGAGACCGGCATCGACCAGGTGGACCGCGAACGCGTGTACCTGCACCTCTCCGCCTCGCGCAGCCTCCTCAACCGGCCCAACGGCGCCACCTTCATCCAGGTGAATCTCGACGACCCCGACCGCGCCCCCTTCCTCGCCGCCCGCATGGAAAACGTGCTCTCCCACGCCGTCATGCCCTGGCAGGAACGTGAAAAAACCTGGCTCCAGGTATTCAACGTCCTTCGGCTCTCGTCGGCGCTGACCATCTCGACCATCATCCTCATCTCCGGTATCGGCATGTTCAATACGCTCGTGATGATCGTCATCGACAAGACGCGCGAGATCGCGATCCTGCGCTCGATGGGCTACACGCGAGGCGACATCACGCAAATCTTCATGCTCCAGGGCAGCCTCGTCCTCGCCCTCGGCCTCGTGCTCGGCTGGATCGCCGCCGCCGCCGGCACCTGGGGAGTGTCCCGGATACCGGTCAACATACGCGGCATCTTCGCCAGCGACCACCTCGTCGTGGTGTGGGACGCCTGGCACTACATCTGGGCCAGCCTCATAGCCGCCGCAGTCGTGCTCGTTGCCAGCTATTTCCCCGCCCGCCGCGCCGCCCGCCTCGAACCCGGCACCGTCATCCGCGGCTCGGGAGAATAACCCCCCCCCCCCCCGCACACACACCGCCACCCGCCACTCACCCGCCCGCCACCCGCCCGCCCCCATGACCATCCTGCAAGCCAGCAACCTCCACCGCACCCTTGGAGAAGGAGCCGGGCGAGTCCACGCCCTGCGCGGAGTCAGCCTGACCATCGAACCCGGCCGCACCTGTGCGATATCCGGGCACTCCGGCTCCGGCAAAAGCACCCTCCTGTATCTCCTCGGCCTCCTCGACCTCCCGGACCAAGGAACAATCACCATAAACGGACGCCCCACCAGCGGCCTGACCGACGCCGAACGCACCACCCTGCGCAACCGGCACATGGGATTCGTCTTCCAGTTTCACTACCTTCTCAAGGAATTCACCGCGCAGGAGAACGTCATGCTCCCCATGCGCAAGCACGGCCAGCTCGACGAACACGCCATGCGGGACAAAGCCGCCGGACTCCTCGCCCGCGTCGGATTGGCGGACAAGACCAAACGACCCGGCAACCAACTCTCCGGAGGCGAGCAACAACGAGTAGCCATAGCCCGCGCCCTGGCCAACGACCCCGTACTCCTCCTTGCCGACGAACCCACGGGCAACCTCGACCAGCAAAACGCCGGCAAGGTATTTGATTTGCTGGCCGAACTCACGCACACGCGAGGCAACGCCCTGGTGATGGTCAGCCACAACCCCGAACTCGCCACCCGCTGCGACCACATCTTCCACATGAAAGACGGCCTCATCGACCGCGGAGCGTAAGGAACCGCATTCCCCTCTCCCCGGCACGGATGCCAGCACTTGCCCCGCACAAAAAACCCGTTTACCCCCCCAGTCATATGAACACGAAGGAAGCGATGATCACGGAACCGAAGCCCTCCCCCGAACCGCTCATTCAGGAAACCAGCGATC
>JAISAX010000467.1 GCA_031266495.1 Opitutaceae bacterium | reverse complement strand
ATGGCATTGGCTGGAACAGCAGGAACGGCAGGCAGCCACCGGCAGCCACTCCACCAGAGCCGGCAAGATGTCGGCGGTCCCAGGCGCTTCCGCCCCAATGGCCAATATCGTCCCCTCTCTCGTCGTCCCCCACTGTTTCCATCGAAAACATCGAAAAACCAATAAAACCAGGGTAACAACCGTCGCCGTGGTTCGTTACGATCTTCGCGCTCTTTGCGAGCTTTGTGTAAAAATTCCGGATTTCTGTTCTGCCATGCCTTACGGTTCCTAAACGAGTACCTCACCGGACAATCCGGATTCAGCCGCGCGCGGCGCGCCGACGGAGGCCAACAGCACAGGCCAGCAGCGCCAGCCCGGCGAGCACCGCAAAAATGGCAGGCTCGGGAATGGCTGTATAATTGATGTTGCCAACCTCATAAAAATTCCCCTCCAGATGCGTGACCGTATAGGTCGAACCCGCAGAGTTCTTCCTCGTCCCGGTCAAGACGTATTCAAGATCTCCTGTCCCCGGCAGTTCGCTGGATCCCGTGATCAGACTGCTCACCTCCAGCTCTATCATTCCTGTCTCTCCTTCCTTTATAATATTCTCCAATATTCCGTTTCCCAACAGCACGGTTACGATGGAAGTTTTCTCCTCCTTCAAGGTCAGGTCTCCCGCCACCGTTATCTTGTCCGCCAAGCTTGTCAGTTCCAGCGCGAGGGTCGCATTATCCAGCGTCAGGTTGTCCAGATTCGACGAGCCGATGCTTGTCCACGCCGAATCGGCAATAGAGACATCCAGCGCGCCGGTGCCAAGGTTGGTTATATTGCCGGCAAGACTGCTCCCCTTTAGTGACAAATCCAGTTCTCCGGCGCCACTGACGACCACGTTGCCATTGAGTCCCGTGCCGCCCACGACGCTTACCGACATGGACATGGCTCCGGTTGTATCAACAAGGATGTCGCCCGCCGCGCTCAAGTCCGTGTTTTCAAAAGTCACCTTGCTGGAGCCTGTCGAAAACAGGGAAGTGGCAATCAGCCTCTGGCCGCTGATCGTGCCGCCCTGGATCGTCAGGCTGTTATTGGCGTTGTCATCCCTGATACTGATAGCCAGCCCGATTGCATTGATATCTACATCCGTCAAGACAACCGTGCTGGTATTGTTGGCGCCAACAATGGCAACCGCTCCGAAATCCGTGGCGCCGGCTTCGCCCATGTCCGTCGTGGTGGTTATCGATCCACCGGTCAGTCGCGCCTCTGCATTCAGCTGCAGATTTATGCCTATCCTGCCCCCAATAATACTAGCGTTGATTGCGGTAATAGTACTGTCTCTGCTCGCAATCGCATATCCGGCAGGATCAGAAGAGGCGATGGTCGCATTGGTCCCGAAATCAGCGACGGCGCTGTTGGCGATGTATGAACCGTTAAAGCCTGTCAAATGTGCATTGTTTCCGAATGTGATTTTGCCTCCATCCGCGCGAACAGCATAGCTGCCAGATGCATCCGTCACTGCGATTATGGCATTATCTCCGACATCAATCGTGGCGGTGGTGGTATAACCTCCTGTATATAGTCCCCATGTCGGGCCGGCGGAACCGCCGCTGCCAATGCGCAAACCATTGCCAACGGTGATCCGGCTATCGTTACCGTTTGCATAGAGTCCAATGGTGTTGTTCGACGAGGACGTGGAACCATTTTGGCCAAAGTCAATACTGGTGTTGTCGTCCAGGTGAATCTGTGAGCCGCTGTCGGCCAGAACCACGTTGCTACCGGGAGCTGTTGGCTGAAAAAGGGTGTTTTCGAGACCGTATATAATTCCTCCGTTGGAAGCGAGAAAGGATGAAGTATAAAACGTGCCGCCCGCGGTGAGGGTGCCATTGGCGGTGCTTCCATCGGCAATGATGCCTGTGCCGGGAGTTTCCTGCGCCGCCATCGGGAACGCGAGCGCCCCTGCAATGCCGCCAAGCGCGAGGGACACAAGGAGCATCCGCCGCCGGAGCGGGGAGGCGAATTGTATGACCGGGGATTGTATATAACTGTTTTTTGAGTTCATGGATGCGAACGGGAAAGTCCGGTTGGGCGGGATGGATATGTTTAGCGGTGAAAAAAGGAAGGGACGGTAGGCAGGCAGGGGAGCGGTGGTCAATTTTCGGGCCGGTTTCGGGACGTTTTACCTCGCGCAAACAGATATATATGCAGCAACCGGTTTTCTGAAAAATGGCGGAGCGCGAAACGGGTGTGCCTCCGTGATGGTGTGTCCGTGTGCGTATGTGTGTGGGGGGGGAGGGGGAGGGGAAAGGGGCACTGTTCACTGTTCAACGGGAACCGGTATTACCGGGCCGAAAGCAGCCAGGCGGGCAGGTGGCGGATTTCGATGCCATCGCTGTTGCCGAGACGGTGCCTGTCGAGCGTGAGAACGGTTTTGGGAAAATTGTCGTCGATCTCGCGCAGTGGGCGCAATTCGCGTTCAAACGTCGTGCTGGAGGACAACAGGTAGGCGACCTGAAAATAGGCGCGCTCGTCGCCGCGACTGGCGACAAAATCCACCTCGGCATCGCCAAATCGCCCCACGGAGACCATCCAGCCGCGCCGTCGCAATTCCAGAAATACAACATTTTCGAGCAACCCGCCGATGTCGTCGGGGCGACGCCCGAGCACAGCGTGCTTCAGGCCGAAGTCGCCCGGGAAATGTTTTTCGTTGATTTCGAGATGCCGCTTGCCCTTCAGGTCAAAGACGCGGGCGCGTTCGGTGAGGTGCGCCTCGGCGAGCCAGCCGAGTTGCGCGAGCACGGTATCCACGCTCGTCCTGACACGCTGTTTTTTCAGAAACGCGGCAATGCGGCTCGCGTTGAGAAGCCCGCCCGTGTTGTCGAAAACAAAACGAATGACACGCTCCAGCACATCCATGTTGCGGACGCTGTGGCGGCTCACGATGTCCCGCAAAACGATCGTGTTGTAAATGCCGGTGAGGAACGGGCGGGCGAGACTTTCCTCCAGCGCGTCCAGCGTGTGCAGGCCGGGCATTCCGCCAAAACGCAAATAGGCGTCGAACTCCGTTTCGGTGTCGGCGTCCACGGCGGCGAGGGGGGGGGGGAGGGGGGGGAAGGCTTTTTGACGAAACTGCAAAAACTCGGCGAACGAAAGCGGACGCACCTGGAACTCGATGTACCGCCCCGCGAGCAACGTCGCCAGTTCGGACGACAGCATGGTGGCATTGGAACCCGTGACAAAAACATCGTAACCGGGTTTTGCCGCGAGCGAGGCGATGATGCGCTCCCAGTCCGCGATTTCCTGCACCTCGTCCACACAGACCACCATACGCTTGCCCTTGGCGCCGCGCAATTTTCCGGCGACGTGCGCAGCCAGGTCATGATAGTCGCGAATCGCGTCAAACTCGTATGCTTCCTTGTCCACATGGACGATGTTCCTGGCAGGGACGCCGCTTTTGCGCAGGCGCTGGATGATCTGGCGCAGCAGGAAACTTTTGCCGGAGCGGCGCATTCCGGTGAGCACCTTGATGACGGGTTTTCCGAAAAACGGCGCAATCTGGTCCAGGTAAGAATTTCGGGAAAACATGGAAGTTTGGTGAGTTTCCCGGAAAGTTTCGGTGTTAAGTCGAAATCCTGCAAGCCTGGTTTCCGGGCTATTCCCTCCTCTTTCAATTGCATCCGGGGGGGGGGGGGTGGGGGAGGACGAATTAAGAATCAAGAGTCAAAAATTAAGAACTTATGTTACGCGAGGGACAACGTAGGGGCGCGTAACATCAGTTACACCCACTGCCCGCCTTGCTGCAACCCCCCCCCCCCCCCTCCGGTCCTGCCCGCGCGCGCGCCGATCCTCGTGCAGCCGCGCCATCAACCGCGTCAGTCCGGGATCGGGACGATAACCCAACTCCTTCGCGATCGCACGGATGCGTTCCCGTGTGCCAGCCGACGTGCCTGTTCCTTCGCGCAAGGCATATGAAACGGCCACTCGCGACACCCCTGCCCGCCGGGCGATGTCGGCCAGCGTCACACGCCCCCTTCCCTCGCGCTCCGGCACCTTTCCGCGCCCCTGTCCGATGCCGTTTCCACTGGTTTCCGGTTTGTTCACTTTACGGTTAAGTTATCCATGCATTGCCAAGTTCGTCACACCGTAAACGGTTCCCCCTGTTGCCTGTTTTCACATCCACACCTGCCATGAGCACCACCGCCAACATCAACACCACCCGTCCCGCCTATTATCGCCCGGCTCCGGCCGTGCCCGCCGATCAGCCGGCCTACGAAGCCGACCTCGTCATCTATTCGGCCAACGCCGCCGGTTGCATCACCGCCATCCAGGCGCGCCGCCTCGGCCTCACCGTGGAGATCTTCAATCCGCACACTCACGTCGGTGGCCTCACCACCGGCGGCCTCGGCTACACCGACATCGGCAACAAGGACGCCATCGGCGGCCTCGCTCTCGAATTTTACCGGCGTCTCGGCCAACACTACGGGTGCGAAATCGAATGGCGTTTCGAGCCCTCCGCCGCCGAAAAAGTCCTCAACGCCTGGCTCGCCGAAGCCGGCGTCGCCGTCCACCACGGCCACTACCTGAAAAGCGCCGCAGCTTTCGAAGGCCGTGTCACCGAAATCACCTTCACCAACGGCGCCCGCGCCCGTGCGCCCTACTTCATCGACTGCTCCTACGAAGGCGACCTCATGGCCGCCGCCGGCGTGACGTTCACCGTCGGTCGCGAAGGCAACGCCACGTACGGCGAGACGCTCAACGGCCAGATCGTCCATCCCAAGCACCAGTTCGACAACCCCGTCGATCCGTACATCGTCCCGGGCGACCCGAAGAGCGGCCTCCTCTCCGGCATCGAGCTTGGCCGCCCCGAACCCGGCGTCGGCGACCACCGCGTGCAGGCCTACAATTTCCGCATCTGCATGACGCAGGAAAAAGACAACCTCGTGCCCTTCCCCAAACCCGAAGGCTACGACCGTCAGGCCTGCGAGCTGCTCGCCCGTTACCTCGCCACCGGCTGGAACCAGGTCTTCCACAAGCACGACCGTATCCGCGGACTCAAGACGGACACCAACAACCACGGCGCCGTCTCCAGCGACTTCATCGGCGGCAATTACGCCTGGCCTACCGCCTCGCACGAGGAGCGCGAGAAACTCTTCCAGGCGCACGTCACCTGGGTGCAGGGCCTCTGGTGGTTCTACGCCCACGATCCCGCCGTGCCCGCCGGTATTCGGGAGCAGGTCAACACCTGGGGCCTGGCGAAGGACGAGTTCACGGACAGCGGCAACTGGCCCAACCAGCTCTACATCCGCGAAGGCCGCCGCATGGTTTCCGACCTCGTCATGACGGAGCACCACTGCCTTTCGCAACAAAAGGTGGACGACGCCATCGGCATGGCCGCCTACACGATGGATTCGCACAACTGCCGCCGCTTCGTGGACGAGAACGGCCACGTCAGGAACGAAGGCGACGTGCAGGTCAAGCTCCCCAAGCCTTACCCGATCGGTTACCGTTCCATCATCCCGGCCCGGGCGGATCGTGTGAAAAACCTGCTTGTCCCCGTGGCGCTCTCGGCGTCGCACATCGCCTTCGGATCGATCCGCATGGAGCCTGTTTTCATGATCCTGGCGCAAAGCGCCGCCATTGCCGTGGCCACCGCGCGCCGGGCCGGCGACCAGGCGGTGCAGGACGTAGCGTATTCCGAATTACGCCCGCAGCTCGACGCCGCGAAGCAGGTGCTTGCCTGGGACGACTCGAAGACGCACGCCGGCGATGGCAACGACAGCAGCCCGATCGGCCGCTGAACTGCGGCCCCGTGGCACGGGCTTCCCGCCCGTGCCACGGCTTTGCTTATTTCCCTACGGTTCCTTACTGCATGTCCACTTTTTGAGATGCGTTCAGATGTAATTCGGCATCGGATTCGTCGTTGTTGCTTCCGAGTTTCACCGTACCGGCGCCGAGTGGATGTCCATTGGCGTCGTGGATCGTCAAACGATAGCGTCCCGGAAAACCGCGAAACGTGCATAGCCCGTTTTCATCGGCGCGAGCGCGCAAGTGCGTTTGCCAGTCCTCGCGAATGAGTTTTCGCAGCGTGGCGTAGGCGGGCTTGGGAGCAAGGTTTTGATCCAGAATGCCGACAAAGAGTTTTTCATTTTCGCCCGCGGCCTGGCCTCCGTCGAGGACGTTCCACCAGGTGATGCCGGTGACGGCGGGATGACTGAACCAGAGGCGGTAAAAATTGCGGGCGACCTGCGCCTGCCGCGTGTTGCCGGCGGCGTCGTTGGTCGGAGGGGGAACGGTGACTTCGCTGATGTGGACGGGCACACCGAAGGCGGCTGCGGCATCGAGCACAGCGAGCATATCGTCAGGACGGTAGCGCTGCCCTGCGAGCGTGGCGGTGATTTCATGGCCGCAAAGGTGGCATTGCAGGCCGATGCCCCGGACGCGGGCTCCGTTCGCGACGAGGCTGCGGATGAGCGCGACGTAGCGCGGCATAAGACCGCGCCAGACCTCGCTGAGTTCATTGATGTCGAGCTGGCAATCCGCGGGCAGATAACGCTCCGCCCATTCGAAGGCCGTGCGTGTGTAACCGGCGGGCATGGGACGCGAGATGGGCAAACTGCGGTCGGGAACGACCTCGTTGGCCACATCCCATCGTTTGATGACGGAGCCGTAGCGTTCGCCGATTTCGCGGACGCGTTTTTCCCAGAGAGCCATCATCTCCGAAAAATCACTTGGCACCCACGCGGGGATGCTCCACTCGGCGTGATCCCAAACGAGGACGTGGCCGTGCATTTTCAGGCCGTGTTCCTGACAGAAGGCGACGGCGCGGTCGGGCGGCGGGCGACGGAAGAGCGCCGGGCTGTCGGCGGCAAGGCGGCGCTGGCCGCGGACGGGGTCGAGGCCGGCCCAGTAGAAGGGGACGGTGGCGGCGTTGAAAAGATCGCAGAAACGTTGTTCGTATCGGGCGTTGAGCTCGGGCGTCGGATAGCCGTCGAGCATGAAAAGATTGGCTCCGAAGTGGAAGGACGAATCGATTTGTTCGACATGGACGCGGGCGCCGGGAACCGGATTCCCGTTTGTATCCGTTATCCGGATGCGAGCGTCGGCCCTGCGGTGGCGTTCGATGTTTCGGTCGATTCGCTCGTCGCGTTGAGGGTTGTTCCAGGTGGTGGTGGATTGGGTGGATGATGACATGCTGCTGATGTGATGTGTGCGAGTGGCGTCAGGTCGATGGAACCGGTTTAAGCAAGTAATGCCGGGGGAGGGGACGGACGGCGGCGCGTTGCATCGCAGCGGTGGCCTTGATTGCGGCATCAAGGTTTTGGAGCACATCGGGCAGATATTTTCACACAGGGTCGGCGGCGTTGGAGTAGGGAACCTGGTAGAGGTAATAGCGGGTATGATACAGGTCGGTGCGCCGGGTGGTGAGTTTGTGGACTTCGGAGGCTTGCGTCGTCATGGGTGTGGCAAGCGGAGCGAGATTGATTCCCTCGGCGAGCTGACGCGAGGTCCAAATGGAATCTGCCGGTTCCCGGACTGGGACACGTACCTCCGCATCTGCCACCATCGTTGGAGAAAAACGGGTTTGTGAAGTGGTTTCGCCGGGAGCGTCCTGAAGTGATCATTACGCACAGGGATGTTGTTATTGACTGGCTCGGCGAGACGGGAGCGCGCGCGCGTTCCCGATGATGTGGGCGTGGTGTTGCTCAATCGTGATTTTTCAGTGCGGGCGGATGTCGCGGATATTATCCAGCATCTCGACCAAGTGGGGGAATGTTCGGTGGAGTTGATGCATGGTCTGATTTTGCGCGGAGAAACCGGGATGCCTGCAGTCAGCCGCGAGATGCTGGTATGCTCGCATTGGATGGAGGGGGCGACATTGCGTCCGATACGGGAAACAAAAGGCAAGTGACCGCTGTCGCGCACTGACAGTACGCGGCCAAGGCGAGTTGCCCTGTTCTTGCACAGGCAAACGATGGTGTGTGTAGGGGGGGGGGGGGGGACCCCACGTGGGATCAAAAAACGGTTACCGGCTGGTGTTCAGGTTTGCGGTACAAGAAAACGGTCTACGTTGGGATTGTGATTTGTTATTTGTGAA
>JAISAX010000329.1 GCA_031266495.1 Opitutaceae bacterium | reverse complement strand
GGACCTGACCACACCGGGAGATACGCCTGTTCTGTTCGTCCGCCTGGCGCGGGCTTCGCAAGCGAAGCCCCTACGGGAGGCGCCGCGTAACAAAAGCTGAAAAACGGTATCAG
Organism: Opitutaceae bacterium; assembly: GCA_031266495.1. Next base: position 11,139 of record JAISAX010000329.1, on the reverse strand, counting down.
TTTCCCGTATCCATCCTGTGTTCTTTCGCGGGTTCGCCGGACGGGCTTTTCCCTCTCGTGACCCGAACGCCGGACGCGCGATTTGCGCCAAAAGTTTGGTCCGGCCTGGAGGTCCTGCTTTCATCGGGACGTCACATTCCCGAATGCAACCGCACCCAACCCTGAACTCAAGATTGCCATGACCCGACTCCGCAGGCGCAACCGCATCAATCGCCGCAATCGTATCCGCATCCTCATGACCGGCATCCCCGTGACCGGGAAAAACTCCGTTCTTCGCCTCGCGGCTTCACGCTCCGGCTTCACGCTGATCGAACTGCTCACCGTCATCGTCATCATCGGCATCCTGGCGGCGATTGTATTGCCGGTGGTCGGACATGTTCGCAAGACGGCGCGGCGCGCGCACAGCATTGTCAACCTGCGCGGCATCGCCAACGCCACGCTCGCCTACACCCTTGATTACAAGGGACGGTTTCCGTTTCAGGCCGGCAACAGCGTCGGCGGCGCGTGGACCGGCCCGAACAATTCATCCTACAGGCACTGGACCTGGGCGATTTCGCCCTATCTCGGCCTCGCGAAAAAAAACGGCGATGGCGACACCGCCTCGTATCACATCCGCCCGGGCAGCGCGTTCGAAGACCCGCTCATTGCCCCGGCGCTCCGCACGAGCGGCGTTTCGGACTACGGCGGAAACCATCTTGTTTTCGTGCCAGGGGGGCCGAACGAGGAGAAGTTAGGCATAAAGCAAACCAGAATCGAGGATTTGACGCACGCGCCCACGACGATCATTGCGGCCAGTTGCCGCGGGGACCCGGGCACAGGCGGTTCCTGGATGCTTTCCAATGATTACGTCATTAGAGGCGACCCCGCCAGCGGGTATCCGCGTCCGCACGACTGGTTTGGCAACGGATTTTTTTTGTGCGCCTTCGCCGACGGCCACGCCGCGCCGGTGCGCACGGACCGGTTCACCACCAAGGCGCAACGCGAAGCCCTCTTAATCCCGTAACCTCCCGCCTCTCCCTCCCCCCCCCCCCCCCACACACACACACCACCGAACACATTTCCTTTTTTCCAATGAAAACTCTCCGCAAAATTCTCCTCGCCACCACCGCGCTTGCCGCGTCCACCGCATCCGTCGCCAATTCAGTTGCGCTGTCGGCGTTCACGCCGACAGCGTCCGCCGACCGCGAACACCTCTGGTTGCGCGTCAAGGGAAAACACATCGTGACCTCGCCGCTCTCCGCCGACGGCGAACAACCGTTCATCGCGGCTGGCATCGGGTATGCCCGCGACGTCATCATCAGCGCGCAAGACGACGCAGTGATGCAGTTCTGCAAAACACATTTCCTGAACACCGTTCGCCTGTCATTCTATACAAACTACATAAAAAAGCGTCCGATCGACATCGACGAACACATTGAGAATTTTATCGAACCGGTCATCGCCGCCGCCCGCCGGCACAACCTCTACGTCATCCTTGATGCGCACGAATACATGAGTTCCAAAGTGGACGAGGCCACCGCGCGCGAAAAACAGCGCACGACGCAGTGGGACGCCGCCCATCTCGAAAAATGGATTGCCGGCTGGCGCGCCGTCGCCCGCCGTTACAAGGACGAGCCGCAGATTCTCGGTTATGAACTGCTCAACGAACCGCACGACATCCCCGTCGAATTTGTGCGCGAAAACTACCTGCGCTGCCTGCGCGAAATCCGTGCGATTGACACCCGCCACATCGTGCTCCTCGGCAACCGGGACTGGTCTCACGCCAGGGCGATGGAACCCACCTGGGGCAACAGCGCCGCCACGCTCGACGCGCCCCGGAACAACGTTGTCTTCGCTTTTCATGACTACCCCGAAGACAACCACCCGCACATCGTCCAGGACCGCATCACAAAATTCCGCGACGCCCACAACGTGCCGGTGATGTGTACCGAGTTTGGCGCTACGCACTGGAACAAAAGCGAAACCGTCTGCCGGAAATTCCTTGCCGGGATGCACACGCTCTTCGCCAGGGAAAACGTCGGCTGGATGGTCTGGGCGTTGACGAAACTGGAAGACAATCCGCGCGCCCCCTACAACGAAGTTGACAAGACCGGCCTCGGCCCTCCGCGCGTTTTCGATTCCTGCGCGTATTCCGATTTGTGGGCGCCCGCCGCGCAAATCCACGCCAGCAAAATGCCCGCCGCCTCCCCCTCCCGTAGGGGAGGCGGGAGGCTCTGAAAATTCATTTTTGAACAGAAGGAAACAAAGGTAACGAAGGGAAAACAGAGAAGACTCTGAAAAAGGAGCCACTGATTTTAACAAAATTAAAAAAGAATGAACGGCAGGCGTCCCTGGTTGTTCTTCGTTCTCTTCGTTGCCTTCTGTTCAATTTCCGAAACCTCCCGTAATCAAATCCCGAATACCAACCACGAACACAGATGAAAACCGCAAAAACAACATTGCTCAAAACGCTCCCGAAAACAACCGCCGCTGCCGCGCTCGCATTTGGCGCGTTTGCGCTCCAGGCGCAAACAACCCACACATGGCAGCCGACCACCGGCGGGACTTACTCATGGGAAGACACCGCCAATTGGGACACTTCCGCGTATCCGGACGCCTATGACGCCGGCGTCATCATCTCGGGCGCGCTCACCGGCGCCCAGACGATTTCCCTAAAAAGCGGGACAAACTATAAACTCCACTCCCTCTCCCTTGGCGCCACAAGCGGCACGAACGCCTACACCCTCTCGGGCGGTATCCTTGATTTCAGCGGCGCCACCACGCCCGCCACGATTACCAAAATCTCAAACACCCAGAACTCCCTCTCTGTCCAGGAAATCAGGATTGGCGAGCAAGGCCTTACCATAGACGTGACACAACATGAACTCGCCATGACCGGTGGCACAATCACCGGCACCGGCAACCTCGCCATTCAGGGTTCCATCGTCGGCAGCAACATCACCACAATCAACATCTCCGGCAGCGTAACCGTCGGCAGCGGCAACGAGAATAACCGCCGCACCTACCTCGGTTCCCTCGGCGCCAACGTCGCCGCCGTCAACGTCAACCGCACCTCAAACATCATCAACACCGACGTTGTTCTCCAGGGCAACAACACCGCGTTCGCCGGCGACATCAACATCACAAAAGGCGTACTCGGCCTCTATAACCAAAACTCGATCAACAACGATGCCGTCGTCCTCAACGCCACCGGAGGCACCGCCGCCGCCGCCCTCCACATCCGCGTAAGCGGGGCCAACGCGATGACCCTCGCCGGACTCAACGGCGGCGCCACAATCGTTCGCGGAGACACCGCCGCCAGCGCCGTCACCCTCAAGGGCGCGGACAACTACGTGTTCGACGTGGCGACGGACGCCACCACGGCCGGCCGGATACTCGCGCTGTCCGTCAACATGGCAACCGACACCGCGAGCCAAACCCTGACCGGCGTCTGGAATTTCGCGGGCGGCGTCACGGTCACAAAAGGCAAACTGGTTGCCGGCTCGGAAAACCTTTTCAATGGCACGAATTTTTCACTCGGCACGTTGCTCATAAACGGCGGCACGTTTGCCACCGGCGTCGCGAACGCCAACCTTGGCGCGGCGGACGGCGGTGCGAGTCTGGACATAGCGCTCACCGGCGGCGCGCTCGACATCAACGGCACCGACGTCGGCACCATCGTCCTCGGCAATGCCGCCGCAACCCAGCCGCTGGCGAGCAACTTTTCGATGAGCGGCGGCACCCTCAAAATCACAATCGCCGACGCCATGAACCACGACAAGATCACCGGCGCTTCCAACGGCACGTGTTCGATAACCGGCGGCACGCTCGATTTGTCTTCGAGCACGGGCATCGTTTACACGAGCACCTACGAAATCTTCCACGGATTCGGTTCCGATTCTTCGGTGAGCGGGCTGACAATCACCGGCTACGACACGACGCATTACCTGGCGACACTGGATGCCGCCGGTGTTTTGAGTTTCGCCGCCAACCCCAACATCCCCGAACCAGGCTCCCTGGCGCTGTTCGCTGGCGCGTTCGCGTTTGCCGGCGCATTCACGTTTGTCGCGGTTCGCCGCAAACGCCGGTCCGGGGAGCGCACGCGTCTCGCGTGCCGGCCTGGGCGTCCCGCCCAAGCCTTTTCTGCCGAACCGAACCGTGTTCGGCGAGACGCCGAACACAGCACGCGAGACGCGTGCTCTCCCCGGACCGGTTCGTCAGCAAAATAACCTCGTCTGCGTAACATCAGTTAATTCTTAATTTCCCCTCCCCCCTCCCCCCTTCAATTACACCCCGCCGGCCCCCGCCGGGCCGGTATGGGAAATCAGCGGCGCTGACGGGCGAGGATTTTGCGCATGGCAAAACCCTGCCAGGCCACCATCGGGTTCATCGGGACGGAACGGGCGCGGTCCACCAACTGCGTTTGCGTCCAGCCCTCGCGCCGGCCCGACCACTTGGACGAAAAACAGTCGGGGCCATTAAAAATGCCGAAAGGCACTTCGGGGAAACGCCGCGCATGGTGGTGCAACGTGCCGTGCCTCCACTCCGTCAGCGCCTCCTCCAGCAAGCCTTCCTCGGCGAGCGCCCAGACCATCCAGTAAACCGTCTGCGGCCAGATGCCCGCGTTCTCGCCCTCGCCGGCGGGGATGGCGCACCAGGAAATGTCGTCCGGCGCGGGGCTGCTGTAGGGACGGCTCATCAACATGAGGCCGCAGTCGGTGTGGCATTTGGCCACGGCGTTGGTCAAGGCCAGCCGGCGCTGTTCCGGCGTGCCGCACTGGCCGAGCGCGCACCAGCTTTGGGCGTTGATGAAAAGGCGGTCCTCGGCGAACGAGCCGACTGCCCGCCCCGCGTCCGTGTAACCGCGCAAGAACCAGCCCTGGTCAAATGCCGCGCCGACCGCCGCGCGCAATTCCCGCGCCAGCGCAGCAACCTCGCGCGCGAACGCCGCCTCGCCCCGCGCCACCGCCAGCGGCTCCAGCGCGGCGCACGCGCGGCAAGCCATGCCGCTGTTCATCAACGATTCGCCGCGCCCCTCCGCGCCCATCAGCGAGAGGTAATCGTTCCAGTCGCCCTCGCGGATGAGCAGCAGCCCGTGCGGGCCGCGCCCGACGCCGTCGCGCACCCAATAAAATGCGCGCTTGAGATGCTCCCACAGCGTGCCCGCGCCGCCGTCCCGGAAAGCGCACACCTCGTCCAGCAACTCCGCGCCCCCGCGCCCCGACACCGCCAGGCTCTCGCACGCGCCGATGATGAACCACAATTCGTTGTCGCTCTCGAATTCGCGCGCCGGACGGTCGCGGCGCATGGTGTGCGTCTTCGGCACATCGCCGCTGGCCAGCTGGATCCTGGCGACGAACCGCAGCGAGGACGCCGCCAGCGCCCAATCGCCCGCCGCCAGCACCATGCTCGTCTCGCACACCTCGCGCACGCCGAACTCGCGCCAGCCGTAGCCGCCGAGCGCCACGTAATATTCGTTCACCGAGCTGTCATAGCTGGTGAATGACAGCAACTGGCCGGCGTTCCACAAACATTCGCGCCGCATCCATTCCTCCGGCGCGGGGACGGCGAACGGAGCGAGGCGCGCCGCCCACTGCCGTCGTGCCGCCGCCGGGTCGGGCGCGGCAAACTCCGGCTCCGCGCCGCAACCCGTGTAACCGCCGCCACCGCCACCGCCGTAACCGTCGCCACCACCGCAACCGCCGTAACCGGTGACGCCGCTGACGGTCACGCTGGCGCCCGCCGGGATGGTCAGTTCCTTGCGCAGGCGCAACGTCAGCCGGTGCGCCTCGCCCCGCCAGCCCGGGGCGGCGAGCAGGAAGACGTCGCCCAATTCGGGATACACGTGCGGAAACACCGCGTGTCCGTCGCCGCAAACGCAGGCGCGCCGGGTCTGCGGCGAGGGCGACGCGTCGCCGTCCGACGGGGTGACATCCGCGCACAACAAAAACCGCGCCGTCAGCGTCCGGTCGCCGCTGTTGGTCAACGTAAAACGCGCGCCGATGACGCGGCCACGATCAGGCGCGGCGAAGATTTCCGTGACCACGCGCAACCTGGCCGCCGCCGTATCCAGTTCGCCATGATACTCCACGTAACCGGCGCCCGCGCGGATGCGTCCCTTGCGCGTCAACTCGCTATGCAGCAGCGACACCAATTCCCCGCTCCCGCCGCCACCACCGCCGCCACCACCGCCGTTGCCGCCGCCGCCGCCATTGCCGCTGTTGCCGTCGCCGTTGCCGTTGCCGGTTTCCATCATCAGGTAGAGCGAACTGCGCGCCACCGCGTTGTTGCGGAGATTGAGCCAGAGGAAGCCGCCCTCGGTGGTGAAGAGGTTTACATTTCCCCAGCGGTCGGCCAACGCCGACAAACGCCCCGTCCCCAGCAAATGGGAGAACGGCATGTCGGGGCAATCGTCATCGCGCAACGTCAGGTCGAAGGCCGGCAGGCCGGCGTCATCGCGGGTCCAGGTTCCGTAGCGCAGTTGTTCGGGGGAAGCATGTGCAGTCATCAACCGCACAATGCCGGATGCCTTGGAAAATACAAAAGGTTCCTCGCCGTTTTCAGTGGGTAAATCCTGTTCATCCCTGAAGGTACGCCTGCCGAAGGTAGGGGCGTCGCTTGCGACGCCAGCGCCAGGCGGAGAGAATTGGCGTATCTCCCGTTGTGGTCAGGTCCTCGTGGGCTTCGCAAGCGAAGCCCCTACGGAGGGGGGGGGGAGAGGCGGGAGGACGGGAGGGCGGGAGGCACAGCGTAACATCAAGACCTTCCGTTCGATTATCCCTGCACGCGAGCGGTGGCGGTTTCGATCTGGCGGAGAAAGGCGGCGGGGATGTCGCCATCGGGGGCGACGGGAATGTCCCAGGTCAAGGCGACGCCGCGTTGCGTGAGGTAACGGGTGTAGTCAGCGACAAAGGCATCCGGGAAACGCGGTTCGCCCGCGCCCCAGTAATTGCCGAGAAATCCGAGAAGATGGGTTTGCATGCCATCCGTGGTGGCGTCGAGAGGGGTCCATTTGTCATCGACGGGGAGGCGGTTGGAAAATTCGCCGGCGGTATAATCCTGATCGACGGCGAGGCGCTCAAACGGAGATGCGGTGCCGGAATTGAAGGCGAGGATGCGACCGGGGTTTCCCGTGCGCAGGGCGCGGGCGAAGGGCGCAAAACCGTCGGCGTCGTCTCCGGCGTGTTCGTTTTTCGGATACATGCGGGCGGCGAAATAACAGCCGTCGATCCACCAGCCCGCAACAACCTCGCCCCAGCGTTCGCCCCAGTGGGCGGTGACGGCTTCCCAGTTGCGTTGCATTTCGGTGAGGCGTTCGTCGGCGGTTTCGGAGTCGGGCCAGCATTTTTTCTGACAATTCTGACGATCCTGATGATCCTGACAATTCAGTCCCCACTTGCTGGCATCCCAGGGCGGGGTGCAGCGAAGGGCGCGAACGGCTTCGGGATGGTTGGCGGGGGCGTGCGAGGGGAGATAGGCGATGAGTTTTGTGTCGGGCGCGAGGGCGCTGGCGATTTCGGCGACGAGGTCGCGACGCGAGAGGCGCGAGGCGTTGCCGGTCAGCCCGGTGATTTCGTCGTAGGCGGCGTTGGGCGAACAGTAGTGGCCGGTGTTCTGGCCGAGCGTAAAGATGATCCATGACGCCCCGGTTGCGCGGACGTGCCGGGCGAAACGGGGGACATCGAAGGAATCGACGCGCCGGTTCCATTCGGCAGGCGTGGTGGCGGAGGGGGCGTTGCTGCTGGCAGGTTTGTCGATGTAGTGAAACATCAGGCCAAAGCCACTGTTGTTGCGAAGCCAGGCGGCGCGGTTTTTCCAGGTTTTCATGATAGTTGAAATCAAGGGGTTTTTGAGGTCTCGATAATGTGGAGGTTCCCGAAATTGTTTGGATCCTTGTTTTCAAGGATGCCTCCAAAAATACGGAGTGCCCGACGCTTGTCGATGCTGCCATCCATGTCGTTTACGACCAGCGCGAATCCGATATTTGATCCTGCAGGAGGAGCTTTTGCGAGGCCGAGGACGGCCCACGGCAAAGTCACGTCATAAGTGGTGCAGGTGCCTTCGCGGCTGACTCTGGCCTCAATGCGCGGCTCTTCGCTGCCAGCGGTGAAGCCGGGGGCATCCGCGCGCCAGCGCCAGACCATCGGACTTCCACCCCTGGTCGGCAGGCCGACGCCGTATTCAAAAATCCGATGCCCCTGGTATCCGTTGCCGACGTTGTTGGGCTGCCAGGGTTTGCCGGCATCGACATCGAAGGCAAACTGGATGGAATCGCCATTCCACATATAGGAGGGAAGCTGGCTTTGGTAATGGATGCTGTCGGTCACGTCCACGCGCAGGTGAAACGCATCGGCTGTGACGAGGGTTTTGAGAGTCGCGGAGCAGTCGCTGGCGGCGAGCGGGCCGGGGGATGGATTCCATGCGGAGAAATCCACGCCAGGCACGGTATGCCAGATGGATTCCCGGTCCGCCGCGATGTAGTCAAGCGAGAGGCAGGGAATAAATGTCTGGTCGAAATCCTGTTCCTGGCTGAAACAGGGCTGGCCGGACAATGCCAGGGTGATCTTTCCCTGGAAACGCTGGCCGATTCCGAATCCGGGGATGGCTGTTTCGATGCGGGCGGGGAGGCCGGGAGCGAGATGTAGTTGTTTTGTGGATTCTTTTCCGTTTTTCAGCGTCAGCGTCATCAGCACATCGACGCCGTCCCGGATTGGCGTCTCCACGCGGGCTGCCGCCACCAGTTGTTTCCCGTCGGACGACAGCGTGAAATCGACCGGACCAACGAGGAGGGGCGCAAGGACGCGGACCGGTTGTTCCCGCCAGGTGTCGCCGGTTTTGACGACGATGGCATAATCTCCCGGTCCGGCATCCGCGGCGATGTGCGCCTGACGGCCGGAAACGGTGATTTCAGGCGCGGAGAGGACGAGGGTCGCGGGGGTCTGCTGCCAGGGCAGGTCAAACGCCGCTCCCGGCGCAAAGGACAGCGCGGGCAGCGAGTGGGCTTCGGACAGGGCGCGGGCGTCGGGTAACTCGAAATAAACCGGGGCGGGCGAAACATCCAGGGCAGGTTGTCCGGTCAACAGGATGGGGCGCCCCATGCTGTCCTCAATCCGTGTGGCGACGGCGGGCAGGTTGAGTTTCGACGCGCCTTCGGTGTTCCATGCGACGCCAACATTTTTCCCGTCGCGGCTGAACAGGGTCAGGTGCAGTTTCGGAGAAAACCGGAACCAGCGCCCGTCGCCGCGCTGCGTCCACGAGAGCCATTTGAAGGAGTTGACGCAGGCGACGTAGGTGGGTGTCGGCGTGTCGTTCATGTAGAGCAAGGAGTAGCCGGGCGCACCGGGAATGGAAGTGTGCTTGAAACAAAAATACGTGATGTCATCGAGCGGCTGCGTGGCGAGCAGGGCCAGGGAACGCGGGGCGTATCGGGAACGCTCGAGTTCGGTGATGGTTTTTTGCCAGTCGCCGATTTCCGCGCACCAGCCGTATTCGGTAATGAATACGGGCAGGTCGCCGCGGCCGGTTTCCTTGAGAAAGGCTGCGAGTTCGACGAAGTTTTCGATAAATTTGCCTTCGGGTTCGGAGGCGTTGACGTAACCGTGCATGACGATGCCTTCGAAGCCGTCGAGCAGGCCCGCTTTTTCATATTCGCGGAAGTCGTCCATGCGAATGCTGTAACAGCCGGGACCGAGGACTTTCATGGCGGGGTTGCCGCGTTTGACACCGCGAACGATGGCGTTGTGGAATTTCACAAAGTCGGTCTTGCTTCCGCGCCAGTGGGCGTCCGGTTCGTTGAAGGGACAAAACCAGGGCAGGTCGGGATTTTGCCTGGCGAAGGTCTCGAAGAGGCGTTCAAAAAGCGTCCAGTCTTTGGGGGCCATGAGCGAGGACCTGGTGTATCCGTCGGGCATTACCCACTTGGGAAATTCGCTGATCGTGTAAATGTTCTTGTGAGTGCCGGCATAGGTCAGGGGCTTGAGGGAGGGAGGGGGGGAAACAGTGCCGTCGGCATTGAGCCGGTAGTCAGCCAGATTAATGCCGCCGATGCCCCAGTCCCAGTTGGCTCCGGATTTTTCCCACAGGGCGCGGTCGCCCCACACGCGCATGGAGCCGAACCGGGAGTGGCGGCGAGTGGCATCATCAAGCGGTGGACCGACAACGGCGGCGGTGGTCGTCGTGGTGATTGTCTTGCCGTCCGTGTAGTCGGCGATGGCGCGGATGGTGTAGTAGCCGCGGCTTGCGAGAGGGGCGGTCAGGGAGGCGGTCCCGGCCTCGCCTTGCACGAGGCCGATGCGGTTTTGGGCCTCGTCCAGAAGCTCGACCCGACAGGCGCGGAGTGTCTCGGGGGTCACAAAATCGACTTTTGCCGAACCGGTGTCGGCGAAGAAGATGTTGCCGCGCACGGAGGTTGTGAGGTCGTGCCCGATTTCCGCCATTTCGGTTATCCGGACGTTGCGCAGGGCGAGGCTGACGGGGGTTTTCCCGTAGGGTGTGGCCAGCCACAATTCGAGCGCGAGACGTTCGGTTCCCGTGCCTGCGGTCGAGTCGCCTTCAAGCCCGGCCCATGTGCGGTATTTTTCGGCATGATCCATTTCGAGCGCGGCGTCCCATTCGCGACGGGGGGATAGGTTGCGGGTGAAGGAACCGCCGGTTTTTTGCTCTCCGTTGCGCTGACGTATCCGGATTTGCATGGCATATCCGTCGAGTCCGGTCGTGCGCGCTTCCAGAGTGATCCGGAAACGGCGGTTTTTGTGAAAACGGGATCGTGCTCCGGGCGAAATTTCCGGGCCGGAGAGAATGGTCCACGCGCCGGCCTGGGGGGTGTGGATGTCGAAGCGAGCGGTGGCGCGGGCCGGGTCGGTCGAGCTTTCAACCGTGACCGCGACGCGCGAGGGATCGGGGGTGCGCCATTCATCCGGGGCGACGATGTGGACGGCGAGCGCTTCATCTGCCAGGGAAGCGGCCAGCGGGGCGAGAAAAAACAGGAGGAAAACAGCGAGCCGGCAGGTGAAGGTGGCGCTCATGGTTTCTGCTTTTGTAGTCAGAATTTAATGACAGGATGACAGGATGACGGAGTGATGGCGCAACGGGATGGCGGGGTAGCGGCGACCGGAATATCGCCGCTCCGCGTGGATGCGTTCTTTACCGATGGTCAGGGAC
>JAISAX010000262.1 GCA_031266495.1 Opitutaceae bacterium | reverse complement strand
GGTGGCGGCCTGTCGGTCGCCTGGATGTGTGTTTGTGGTCATGGGAAAAAAGCGTGTGCGTCGGGGGGGGGGGGGGGAGGGGGGGAGGGGGGACGTTGCGATGACGTGGTTGGTGTGATGGCGGTTGTAGTTGCGGTTGCGGACGCGGTTGCAGTTGCGGGCGTGGGCGTCATTCCGTTTCCTCCGGCAACCACCAGGCGGCATAAATCCGTCCCTCCGCCTGCGACGATTCGATGATCAGCGCTTCCCCCGGTGCGAACGGCTCGCTCGCCACCGCGCCACGCATCACCGACCAGCCCTTGCCGCGCATGACCTCCCGCGCCGGCAGGGCCGCCCAGGGTATCAACATTTCAGTTACGCCTCCCGTGTCGTTGGCCGCATCGTTGGCCGAATACCGGAACGTGTGCCGCGCCTCCGCGCCGGCGGGGATTTGCCAATGCCGCGCATCGAGCGACGGCGCTGCAAACGTTTCGACCCGCTCCAGAGGCACGGCCCGCAGGCCGTGGACCGACACCAGAACCGGCAGAAGAAAAAGAAAACGTGGAAGTATCATGGTTGAAAAAAGAGGGATGGCCGGAGGAGAAGCGGGTTACCGGTTATTGGTTACTCGACGCGGCAGGCGGCATTGAGGGCGTCGAGCGGCGCCAGGTCCGCCCGCGACCGCACGTGAAAATCCACGAAGAGCACGTTGCGCACGGAGAGGTTGGTGTTGGGCTCCGGCGCGGCCAGGTCCGCCGCACCCCATCGCTCGTAAACGAGGATCGCCTGCGAAGGCTGGACGAAAGACATCAGCGATTTGCGGCGACTCGGGCTGTTGTTCAGCGAGGCCCAGTGACGGTTCTGGTGGAAAGAATTGCGGTCACAGGTATTTGAATACAACCGGGCCAGTGTTTTCTGCGCCTCGGGGCAGGCGAAGACGCCCTTGACCGGCGTGCCGTTGGTCAACCCGGTGTAGGGCATGATGGCGTTGAGCCGCGAGGGCATCACGGTGGAGTCCCAATACGGCGGGAACAGTTGTTTGTTGTCGGCCAGATAGAGGGAATAGGCCATGCCGATCTGGCGGAGGTTGGAGAGGCACTGCGTGACGCGGGCCGACTCCCGCGCCCGCCCGCAAATCTTCTTCGGGATAAAAGTAAAAAACTCCCGCATTGTCATCCGCATCCATGGTTCCAAACGGCAAGAATCTGATCGACCCGAGAATCCGGGCGGTTCGAAGGGTCATGCGCCCGAAACCTTCGCTGGAAGACATTGCCGGACGCCTTGCCGTGCTTGGCCTTGCCCTTGACCGCACCACGCTTGGCCGGATCGAAAGACAGGAAAGGGCCGTATTCGATTACGAGATACTCGCCTTGGCGAAAGCGCTCCGTGTGCCTCCGATTTCGTTGCTCGACCCGGATGGTCAAACCCAGGCACCCCCAGCGAGGAAAAGTTCGCGGGCGCATTTTCCAATCCGGGTTTTCAGGGAGAAAGGCATGACGATATTCGTGTGAGCAACCATAACGCCACCAAAACAGGTAAGGATTATCAGAGCCAACCACCTATTTTCCGGATTTCGTGCATCGGGAATGAGAAATCGTCGGGCGTGGCACGTAAATCCATCGGCGGAAACAACGTTAAGTTTCAGGTTGTTTTGCCCGCCTACATTGATGAGGCGGTGGACGAGTTGGCGCGCCTCTCGGATCTTTCCAAAGCGCAATACATCCGTCGTGTTTTGAGGCAGGCCGTCCAGCAACAGGCCGTTTACGCCACAAGTGTGCCCCTTGCGCTGGGTGACAAAGAGGCAAAACAGTAGCCTGCTAATCCTGCACCCTGTAGCCTTGCCTTTGCCCGCCGTTTATCCGCTCGTGCGCCGTGTCGTTCGTTTCCTCCGCAAGAGGCAGGGGTTGCTTGCAAGAACGGTTCACCGGAAAAGCGAAAGGCCGCCCTGGACGACAGGCCCCGAAAAAAAGCGCCATCCGCCAATTTACTTTTCCGTGACCACATTTGGGATAGCCAGATCAGCGGTGTTGGATTTTGTTGTTCCTCCTGATGCTCGAAACCATCGTTGATTCTCTTCGCCAGCTTTACCTTTCCGACCAACGCCCATGGATGGTCGGTTTTAGCGGCGGAAAAACAGCACACTCACCGGAGCCGTGTTCCTGTAATGAATAAGGATTCGGCTGATTTTTGGCTGGGCAAGATTACCCGCCTGCGTGTAGCCCACGCGAAAACAGCGGATAGTGCAAAAGGTCCCGCACCGCATAAACCGCTGTTATTGCTCTCCATTATTGATCTCGCGGAATCCGGCAAATTGCCTGGCCGGGTCCTGACCAGAACGCCCGAACTCACTCTTCGGTTTCGTGAATTTGGAACTCTGGTCGCGGATCGTTGGCCGACCCGGCTGGATATTCGCCTGCCATTCTATCATCTGAAAACACAAGGATTCTGGCACGCATACACAGCCGGGATGGCGCCCGCACAATCCGATCGAAACTGTATGGTGATTGAACTGGATGAAGATTTTTTCCGATTTCTGGCTGATCGCGATTTCAGGATGAAAGCGCGACTTGTTTTGATTTCCCGCTACTTTGACGATGTTGAAAAGACAGCGCTGTTCGAGCTGCTGGGATTGGTCTCCACAATCAGAACCCATAATCCGGACAAGGTCTTGGCAAAGGCGTTGGCGGACGGAAAACGAAAGGGACGTAGCGCACGTTTTCAAATTCGTGTCGTGGATGACTATTTCCACACCTGTGCGCTAACAGGATATCGCTGTTTCACGACTGACGGAGCAAGTATTGTGGACGCGGCGCATATCGAAAGTTGGGCGGAAACACAAAATGACGATATCACCAACGGCCTCGCACTCTCAAAAAACGCGCACTGGATGTTTGATGCAGGATTATGGGCCATAGATGACGACCTGAGAGTCATTGTGCGCACGCATCGCTTTTCCGAAGTGGGGCCAGAGGCTCAACAGCTTCGTAGCTATGCCGGTCGTCATCTTCAATTTGATCCCAAAGCCAGACTTCGGCCTTCGCTGGAATCCTTGCGCAAACATAGAAATCGACCCACAGGCATCTCATAGAGGCCCCATTTGAGAGAGGAGAGAGGCGAGAATCAGAGAAGAGGGAGGAAGGAGCAGGGCCAGCGACATGAAGAACGCGAAGTCGCAGGAACAGACACGGCGACGCCGCGGGCTACTGCCCTTGTCCTCCCTTGCGGAATACCGTTGGAGGCGCTCCATAGGCGCGGCGAAAGGCGCGGCTGAAACTGTACACCGACGCAAAACCGCATTGCTCGGCAACCTCCGAAATGCGTGCCGCGCTCATCCGCAACAAACCCGCCGCGCGCTCCAGGCGCAACTTGCGCATGTGCCGCCCAAGACTCACCCCGCACGATGCCCGAAACCTCGCCCGCAAATGGCTCGGACTCATCCCCACCTCGCCGGCAAGCTCCCGCACCGTCGGCGCAAGCACCCGCTTCACCTGCGCCTGCGTCTGCAATCCATGATTGACCCGCGAAACCAATCCGCCGCCACCGCCACCGCTGCCGCCACCCGCCGCCATCCCGACCCGACCCCTCCCCTCCCCCCCCCCTCCTGACGACGGATGCGACGGCGGCGGCGCGAGCTTCGCCAGCAACAACGCCAGCCGCAACTCCGGCAACCCCCCGCCAGTGTTGTCCTTGTGGTCGCGCAGCAGCAACGAAAGCTGCGCGGCCAGTCCGGCATCGACCCTGAACGTCACATTGCGCAACGGCTCCAGAGTCACGCCCTGCGCGTACTCGAAGGTCACGAACAGCCAGTGAATCCGCCCGCGCCGCGGAGAACGGTAATGATGATATTGATACGGCAGGACGATCATCCCCTCGCCAGGCCCCAGCGGCGCCTCGCAATCATCGGCGCACACCCGCGCCGCTCCGCGTAGCGGAATAATCATGACATGACGATGGTGCATCGCCCGTCCCTTGACCGGACGGTTCAGCTCCTCCGTGTCGCGCCGCTGGAAGCAGATGATGTTTTCCGGCAACGGCGGCGGAGGCTGCCGGCGTCCATCGAGCGGCCAGTCCGGCCGGGGAAGCAAACGCGCGCCCAGCGCCAGGCGCCGCAGCGCCCGCTCCAGCTCCATGCCCATCCGCGCTCCCCCGCGCGGTCGCGGATTTTTCCCGGCCTTCCCCGGCCCTGGCGTTTTTGTTAAAAAGTTCATCATCCCGGACATTTCCTGAAAACACGAAAAATCGTATCCTGAAAACCGTAAAAACCATGCCATATCAAGCAGGAGTGAACAGTAAGCATCCTTCTGGCTGTTCTTCGTTCTCTTCGCTGCCTTCTGTTCAATTTCCAGAACCTCCCTGAACTATTCCCATGAACCTGAACATCACCAGTGACCACCTTCCTCTCCCGGAGGGCTTGACCGGATTCGCCCGGGCACGCGGGATCACGCTCGGCGAAAACGGAACGCCCGTCATCGTGCGCCGCGGCCCCTGCCTCCTTGTCTCCGGCGGATCGCCCTGCGTCCTGGAATACAACCGGAAGGCGGAATTTTTCCGGGCGCTCGCGCTTCTCACCGCGCGCCTGGCGGCGGGAGACACGTCCTTTGAGATCAGGGAACAGGCCCGTTTTGAAACCTGCGGCCTGATGGTCGATTGCTCCCGCAACGCCGTCCTGACCGTGGCGGCGGCGAAGGCGCTCTTGCTCAAAATGGCCGCAATGGGCCTCAACCGGCTCATGCTCTACACCGAGGACACCTACGAACTGACGGAATATCCCTATTTCGGATACATGCGCGGACGTTACACGAAAACGGAATTGCGCGAAATCGACGCGTTTGCCGCCGCGCTCGGCATCGAAGTCGTCCCCTGCCTGCAAACGCTGGGCCACCTCCGCTCCGCGCTCCGCTGGCCCTGCGCGAACGACATCAAGGACACCGACGACATCCTCCTCGTCGGCGAGGAAAAAACCTACGCCCTGATCGACTCCATGCTGAGGACCGCCAGCGAATGCTTCACCTCAAAACGTATCCACATTGGCATGGACGAAGCCCACAATGTCGGCCTCGGACGCTACCTCGCCAGGCACGGCTACCAGAACCGGTTCGACATCCTCTCGCGGCACCTCGACCGCGTGGCCGGCATCGCCAAAGCCCGCCACCTGGAACCCATGATGTGGAGCGACATGTTTTTCCGTCTCGGCTCCGGAACCGGTGATTACTACGACACGAACGCCCGGATGCCCGCCGATATTTCCCGAAAAATCCCCGAAGGCATCGGCATGGTTTACTGGGACTATTACCATGACGACCCGCGGACCTACCAAAAAATGATGGAGCTTCACCGCCAGTTCGGACGCGAAATCATCTTCGCCGGCGGCATCTGGACCTGGCAAGGCATGGGGATCCATTATCCAACCACATTTTCCAATACCGCTCCCGCGCTCGCGGTTGCCGGACGGCAGGGAGTGAAACACGTATTCGCCACCCTCTGGGGAGACGACGGCGCGGAGGTCAACATCAACTCGGCTCTCCTGGGAATGCAACTGTATGCAGAATACAATTACAGCGACAATGTGAGCGAACACCGCCTGGCCGGACGCTTCAGGGAATGCCTCGGCCTCGATGCCGCCGCCTTCCTCGCCCTCACCATCGACGATTATCCCGAATCGTGGAACGCCGGGAACAGCAGAACCACTTCCAAACAGGTTCTCTGGCAGGACCTGCTGCTGGGGCTGTTTGACAAAAACTTCGAAGGCCTGGATCTGCGCAAATTCTACCAGTCCAGGCTGGATGCCCTCGGAAAAATCAAGACGCCGGAATCCCTTGCCGCGCTCTTCGACTATCATGAACAGTTGCTGAAAACGCTCGCCGCCAAGTGCGACATGGGCCTGCGCCTCGCGAAAGCCTGCCATGCCGGCGACACCTCCATCCTCAAAAACCTGATACACGAGCTGCGCGCCCTCCGCGACGACATGGCCCTGCTTCACAAAAAATTCCGGACACTGTGGCTTGGCACCCACAAACCCTTCGGGCTGGAGCGAATGGACCTGCGTTTTGGCGGCGCCCTGACCCGGATCGACGTGGCCGCGCAACGGCTTGAAGATCTCGTGGAAGGACGGATCAGCCGGATCGAGGAACTGGAGGAGCCGCGCCTGATGTTCGGCCAGGATGGCTCCCCTGGAGAAGGAGGCCGCCTTGTTTACTGCCAATCCCATTCCTCCATTGCGGTCCCCGCATCGGCCAGCGTATCGTAAATCTCGCTACCTCCACGGGGGGGGGGGGGGGGGGGGGGGGGGGG
>JAISAX010000253.1 GCA_031266495.1 Opitutaceae bacterium | reverse complement strand
ATGCCCGTGCCACTCCGGAACACGGGCAAGATGCCCGTGCCACTCCGGAACACGGGCAAGATGCCCGTGCCACTCCGGAACACGGGCAAGATGCCCGTGCCACTCCAATCCTCACGGGCTGGAAGCCCGTGCCACTTTCCGGAGCGGGCGAGACGCCCGCGCCACTTCGAATCCCTCATTTTTGCCGGATGAGATATTGCGGGAGGGGACGGATTTTCCAGGGATAGCCTTTGTCCCCGATTTCTATGGTCTGCTCGTCGCCTTGCCAGCCGCGCAGGGTGTACTTGCCGGGAAGGGGGCGAATGGTGATCGTCTCGTGATAGAGACTCTGGATACTCCAGCCCGCTATCACGGTGTCGTCGTCGTCGTTGCCGCCACCGCCGTATTCGTGAATGGCTGCGGTGGCGTTTTCCATGATGGCCCGTTTCCAGGGGCGGTCGCCAAGGGTGTGGGTGAGGGTGGCGGCGGCAACATAGGCGGGCTTGGGCGCGTAGTCCCGCCGGATGATGCCGAAGTTGTGTTCGGGGTTTTGCGGGTTGGCGCCGTCGTCCCGGAAATCATACCAGACGAGAACGTTGATGGTGCCGTAACGGCGGGCAAGGAGGTAGGCGCGGGTGAGATAGAGGGCCTGGAAGGGGTTTCCTTGCACCATGCCGACGGGCGAGGTGTAGGCGCCGTATTCGGTTATCCAGAGGCCGAGTTGCCTGCCGTCGGTTCGGGTGTTTCTGGGGTTTTTGACAAAATTGCCGAGGTGTTGCGAGATGCGCGGGATGCTGACGCGGCCAATGGGGGAGCCGGCGGCGCCGTAGCCGGTGTCGGGGGTGCAGGGTGGCGTCATGTAGGGGTGGATACTGAAGGCGTCCATGGAATCGAGGCCGCCGTGGCGGATGATGGCGGTGGCGTAGTCGCCGCCGGGTCCGCCGCCGGCGCCGCCTCCGCCGGCGCCGATGATGGTGTCTTGCGGGGCGAGTTTCTTGATGGCGGCATACACGTCCTTGAGGAGGAGGGTGTAGTTTTCGGTGGTGGGTTTGCCCCAGGCGTGGGGTTCGTTCCAGACTTCCCAGTGGTGGACGTGGGCGCCGTAGCGTTTGTGGAGTTCGGTGGCGTAGCGGACGAAGCGGGCGCGGGCTTCGGGGGTCTCGGGAAAGCCTTTGCCGCCTTTGAAGGCGTCGGGGTAAGCGCGGGCGTTGCCGTAGTCGAGGACGACGAGGGGGGCGAGGCCGTGGGCGGCGGTTTGCCGGATCCAGGCGTCGTGGTGGGGTCCGAACGCAAAGGCGCCGGGGGTGCGTTCGATGGTTTCCCAGGAGACTTCGTCGCGGATGCGGGAGAAGCCGGCGAGTTTGACGAGGGCGAGGGTGGCGGGGATGGATTCGAGGTCGTTGCGGGTGGGGCCGTGGCCGAAGTGCGTGGCGACACCGAAGTCGGAGGGGCCGGTTTCGGTGCGCGGGGGAACGGCGGCGCAGGGGATGTTGAGGGTGGCTACGGGGGCGTCGGCGGCGTCGAGGGCGGTGAGGGTGAGGTCGTAGAGGCCGAGTCGGGGGAGGTCGATGGTGAGGGTGAGGTCGCGGGTGTCCGCGGCGGCAGCGGCGGCAGCGGGTGCGGCGGTGGTGTGTGCGGCGGTGGTGTGTGCGGCGGCAGGGATGGGCGTGGTCGTCGTGGAGAGGATTTTTGGGGCGATGTCGGCGTTGACGTTATAGGCGCGAACTTCGGCGCGGAGGTTGACCGCTCGCAGGTTGGCGGAGAGGGTGGCGGAGAGGGTGACGCGGATGTCCTTTTTCCCGGCTCCGGCAGAGATGAGCGGGTATTCGCGTCCGGTGGCAGTGAGCAGGGGCGCTTCCGCAGCGACTGCGGTGGCGGCGACGGCGGTTGTGGCTGTGGCAAGGATGGCGGCGGCGAGCGCGACGGCAGCGAGCGCGGAGAGAGAGAAACGGTGGTGGATGGTTTTTGTTGTCATGGGTTCAAAGATACAGGGAAGGGGGGGGGGGGGAGGGGGGAGGGAGAGAGGCGGCGCTTTGCGTCGTCCACGGACTGGAGTGCCTGTGCCACTCCGGAGCAGAGAGGCAACGGGTGCGGGCGAGACGCCCGCGCCACTTCCGGAACGGTGAGGCAACGCGCATGGGCAAGATGCCCATGCCACTCCGGAGCGGAGAGGCAACGTTCACGGGCTGGAAGCCCGTGCCACTCCAGGCCTGTGCCACTCCGGAGCAGAGAGGCAACGGGTGCGGGCGAGACGCCCGCGCCACTTCCGGAACGGTGAGGCAACGCTCATGGGCAAGATGCCCATGCCACTCCGGAGCGGAGAGGCAACGTTCACGGGCTGGAAGCCCGTGCCACTCCAGGCCCGTGCCACTCCGGAACGATGGGGCAACGATTGCGGACGGGACGTCCGCACTACGTGGCTTCCGTAGTGATTTTGTCATTATTTGGAAACTACCTGGCCTTCGAGCGTCACGTCACGAATGCGGATGTCGATGGCGTCTCGCAGGCCGAGTCCGGCAACACCTATGGTGGTGAATCGGGTGTAGGCGGCGTCGGCTTCGACCAGTTCGGGGCCGGGGATGTTTTTCATGGTGACGAGTTTGCTGGATACGGTGACTTTGCCGTCAGCAACATGTAGGCTGATGAGGATGGTGTTGAATTTGTGTTCCGTGGTTTTTGTGCCGAGGATGGTCCAGCCGCCGGTGAGTCCGTTGTCGAGGCGGTAGAGGATGATGGCGCCGGCGCGGCTGAGTTGCGCAACGTAGCCGTTGCCGGTGTCGTCGAGGAGGGCGAGGTTGTAGTGGTAATCCGGAGTGCTGCCGCCCCAGACCATGTTGAACAGGGCGGTGAGTTTGGGGTTGGCAATGGAACGGCCTTCGGCAAGGGGACCGCCGGTGGTGAGTTTGCGCAGGAGCCAGCGTTGTTGCTCGGCTTCGGCCCGGCTTTGGAAGAGGGCCGCCATCTTGAGTTTGTCCTTGGCCAGTCCCCAGGTCCAGACGTGGGGGCGGGAGCCGTTGACGGAGTCGTCCGTGTTGTCGGGGGCGTACCAGCCGTTGCAATCGCCGGGCGTGGGTTCCGCGGGAAAGAGGCGTCCGGCGGGTGTGTCGCCGGCGAAGTTTTCACGGAAGACCGGTTGCGCGGCGGCGGTGGCGGCGACAAGGAGGGCGAGGGTGGCGGCAAGGGCGAGGAGGTTTTGCTGTTTCATGGTTTGCGGGGTTTGCGGGTTGTGGCCGCGAGGGTGATGGCGAGTGCGGCGAGGGCGGCGAGGGTCGCTGTGGTGGCCGGTTCGGGGACTGGCGTCGCCGCAACCGTCATGGCGCCGGTCGTCGCATCAAAGGCGAGGGTGTAGTCAGAGTCGGCGAGGTTGCTGGCGATCGTGGTGAAGGCGCCGCTTGTCGTGCCGGTGATGGTGCCGTTGGCGTTCGTTTCGGATGTCCGGGTGAACAGGGCAAGGGTGGCTCCGTCTTCCGGTATGTAGCCGTCGAGGAAATTCAGATACAGGGTGCCGGCAAACTTGATGTTGAAGGCGCCGAGATTGACGGTGTCGTAATCGGTGGCGCTGGCGATGTCGAAGGTGGTGATGGAGGTGGCGGCAAGGTTGATGGTGGGGATGGTGGTGTTGCCGGTGCTGGCGGCGCTGAAGGTGAGGGTGCCGGTTTCGCCGTCGGCTTCGCCGGGGGAGAGGCCGCCAGTGGAGTTGACGGTCCAGGTGACGCTGCCACTGCCGTTGACGGCGTGAAAGGTGCCGTTGCCAGTGATGCTGGCCGCGCCGGTCAGGCTGGTGGCCCAGCCGCCGGAATTGTAGGTGGCGTTCCGGCGGATCGTCAGGTCGCCGGAGAGGGGGGATGAGAGTGCGTTGATGGTGCGTGTGAGGGTGGAGGATGTGGTGCCGTCGCCGACTTCGATAGACACGGGTGTCCCGGTGGAAGTGAAGTTTCCCGTGGTTCCTGTATAACGATAATGGATACCTTGCCTGTCACCGAGGTTGCTTTCTCCTGTGCCGGTGTGGTGCAGGGTGACGCCTTCCGCCAGGGTGACGTTGGCGATGGCGGCGGCGTTGGTGGTGGTATCCTTAGAAAAGTTGAAGGGTTTGTTGCTTTTGAGGGTGACACCTGCGCCGATGTTGACCGTCGCGCTGTTAAAGTTGAAGCCGCCGTTGTCGGCGGTGCTTGTGGTTTCGAGCGTGATGTTGCCCGAAACGGTGCTGGTGGCTGTATTGGAAAAGATGATTGTCGGTGCGACAATGGCGCCCGCGTTGGCGGAGTCGGTGTTCTGGATATTCCATGTGATGGCGTTCGCGCCGACGTTGAGGAAGGTGAGGGTGTTGGTGACGGCAAAGGTGTGGCCGTTGGTGTCGAGCGCGAAGGCGGCGCCTGCAGTATTGTTACCCCAGTTGCCGGTGGCGAAGCCGCTTGTGCTGGCGAGGTCGGAGCCGAGTTTGAGGGTAATGTCGGTCGTTGCGCTGTGGCCACCGAGCTGGAGTTCGGTGATCGTGCCGGTGCCGGAGAGCGTCTTGACGCCGCTTGCGTTGCGGAAGGCGAGTTTGGATATGTTGGACTCGGTGGTGAGGCTTTGCGCGTCGGTGCTGTTGAGATAGATGATCGGCAGACCTTTGATTGCCGCGCTTGCGTCGGAGAAGATGACGCCAGCGCCGAAGATATTGGTAGCGCCTCTGAGTTGGAGATGGCCTTGGCCGGCGTTGCCGGCGACGCGTTCGATGGTGGCCCCGCCGTTGGCGGTGAAGTCGCCGAGGATGATGGTGCGCGCGTCAATAGATGAGGTGGTGTTGAGTTGGAATGTGGAACCGGAGTTGAGGACGATGTTCGCGTCAAGGATCGGACCGCTGTTGGCGCTGTTGGCGATGTAACGCGAGTTGGTGTCGAATGTGAGGGTGCCACGCGTGGTGGCGTCGCCGATTTTTAATGTGGTGGCATTGGTAGCAGCGGAGTTGATCTGGAGGATGGCTTCGCCGGCGGTGGCGTCGCCACCGAGGGCGAGGTCGCTGGCGAGGGTGAGCGCGGGGGCCGAGGTGGTCGGCGTTTTGGCAATGACAAGGGTGTTCGCGTAACCGGCTTCGGCTTGCGCGAGGGTCAGCGCGCCGAGTTGTCCGCTGGCACTGGCGTCGTAGGTGATGGTCCGGCTGGCCGATGTGCCTGTAATGGTGGCGGTATTACCGGCTCCGGGCGCGGTGGCGGGCGTTGGCGTCCAGTTTGTAGTGTCGGACCAGTTGCCGTTTCCGTTGTCGTCGCCGGTCCATATGGCGTCGTCGGCGAGGGAGGTCGCTGGAAACAGGGGCAGGGTTGCGGTCGCGAGGGCGGCGGCAAGCCGGATAGTTGATGTGCGGATACGGGTGCGTGTGGTTTTCATGGCGTTTTTGATGTTTGTCGGGAGTGAGAGTGGCAGGGGGGGGGGGAAGGAAAATTAAGAATTAAGAATTAAGAATGGGCGGCTTCGCCGTCGGGTTTGGGTGCGCAGGTCGCAGGTTATGTTATTTGTTATCGAGTTTGGCCCAGTAGTCGCCGCTATTGGCGCCGGAGACGAAGCCGTTGACGGCTTTTATCCAGCGGGCGCTTCCTCCCCAGGTGCCGACGTGAAAACCGGAACCGTTCCATGGTTTGGGGCCGCCGTTTTTGATGACGCCGTTGAGGGAGCCGTCCCACCAGTTGGTGAGGTCGGCGATGATCGCGCGACGGGAGGGGACGTCGGGGTCGTGGTATTCGGTGTAGCCGGCAAATGTGGGGATGGCAGCGTAACTGTTGAGCTGGTAGCCGGCGAAGAGAGACGTCTGGTATTTGATGGTGTGTTGCAGTCCGCGGGCGACGTTGTAGCCCGTGGTGTCACGCTGGAAAAATGGACACATCAATACGTCGGGCGTCTGTGTGAAGGAGCCTGCCGGGCCGTTGAGCGAGAGGTAGGGAATCAGGTAGCCGACGGGAGCAAATTTGTTGCCGATGGTGATTTTCCTTCCGTCGGCCTGGGGGGTGTCCGACCAGATGTGGGTGTCGTCGTTCAGGCGCGGGAAGATGCCTTTGTGGTCGCTCCTGAACATCAGGTGGGCGATGGCGATCTGGCGAATGTTGGATACGTTGACGGCCTTGCGCGCCGCCTCGCGGACTTTTCCTACAACAGGGATGATGATCGCCGCCAGGATGCCAATGATGGCAATGACAACAAGGAGTTCGACCAGGGTGAAGGCGCGGGCGGCGCGCAGGGCTTCATATGAAGCCCTCACCGGAGATTCCGCTTCGCGGAATCTCCGGTGAATGAAAATCCGTCGGGGGGCGAGGGTGTTCACGGGTTGTATGGCAGGCGGGGGTGTATTCATTTTTGTGTGATCCGGGGGTGGTGTGCGTGTGTACGAGGAAGGGGCGGGGGGGGGGGGGGAAATAAATAGGTGATCCGGGGGCGGAGGCTTTAGCCTTCGCGAAAT
>JAISAX010000070.1 GCA_031266495.1 Opitutaceae bacterium | reverse complement strand
GGGGGTAAATGACGTTGTTACAATTACTTGCGTAACTTTTTTCGCGCACAATTCTTCCCCTGCGTTACAGGGAGCGGATTGAGTGTGGCGGTGGGTCGTCATGTGGCGCGATGTCTCGTGGTGCTTGAGTAAAAATACGTATGTTGCCCGATTTTCGCGATGCGCGGTAGTCAGGTAAACACCTGAATTTTTTCCTTTTTTTCGGTTTTTCACGTTTTTTTCGCACGCACACGCTCCGCTCAGGGAACGGCGGCGGCGGCAGCGGGGCGGAGAGGCAAAGTGGCGAGGCGCTTCGCGCCTCGTCGCAGCGGCAGGAATGCCGCCGCTCCGGCTTCGCGTAACTTCAGTAAAGAACGCTGAAGAACGCTAAAAACCGGACATTTTCGAGGGTTTGACTTTAGCGTCCGTCAGCGCCCTTTAGCGGTCCCCCTCCCTCCCCCCCCCCCTGCTGCGGTTTTGCGGAATCCGTGTAATCCGGTTTGTTTATCCGCCCGATCCGTGGTTCAAGGGACCCGGTTCCGGCTCCACGCCAAGCCGGGTTATTTCCGATTCCTTCACCTGCACGTGACGACCGTCCTTCATCATCACCTCCCGTTCGACCTGCCGCCGCCGTTGCTCGCGGTGTTGCAGGCCCTGCGTCGCGTGCCCGGCGCAAGGCCGAGGCTGGTCGGCGGTTGCGTGCGTGATGCCCTCCTCGGCCTCCCCGCCAAGGATATCGATATCGAAACGGGCGGCATCGATTTCTCCACGCTTCACCGCGTGCTTTCCCCGTTTGGCGCCACCGACGTGGTGGGACGCAGCTTCGGTGTGATCAAGCTCAGGCTCGGCGCGGTGGAATACGATTTCAGCCTGCCCCGGCGGGAATCCAAAACCGGAGCCGGCCATCGGGGTTTCCACGTCGAACCGGAACCGGGCCTTTCCGACGCCGAGGCCGCCGCCCGCCGCGATTTCACCCTCAACGCCATCGCGTGGGACCCGTTTGCCGATGCCGCCGGAGCGTTGATCGACCCCCATGGCGGCGCCCGCGATCTGGCCGCCGGCATCCTCCGCCACACGAGCGCCGCCTTTGCCGAAGATCCGTTGCGCGTGCTGCGCGCGTTCCAGTTCGCGGCCCGTTTCGATCTCGCGCTGGCGCCCGAAACCGCCGCGCTCTGCCGCTCGATCGCGGGAAGCTACTCCGAACTCGCCACCGAACGCGTCCAGGGCGAATGGCAAAAGTGGGCGGAGAAGGCCCGAAAACCCGCCCGCGGCCTCGCCGTGCTCGAAGAATCCGGATGGCTCGTCCATTTCCCCGAAGTCGCCGCGCTGCGCGGCTGTCCGCAAGACCCCGGCTGGCATCCGGAAGGCGACGTGCTGACCCACACCGGCCACTGTTGCGACGCCTTGGCAGGGTTGCCCGAGTGGCAGTCGTCTTCCCCGGTTCGCCGCCGCCTGCTCATGCTGGCCATGCTCGCGCACGATTTTGGCAAACCCGCCACGACCGTCCGGGCCCTCCGCAAGGGTGTGGAGCGCTGGACGAGTCCCGGCCACGAAGCGGCCGGCGTGCCGGTGACGGAGGCGTTTCTGGCGCGCATCGGCGCCCCCCATGACCATGCGCCGTTTATCACGCCGCTGGTGGCCAACCATCTCGTCCATCACCACGGCGGCGGCGGCGGGGCGGAGGCGGGCGGCGAACCTTCGTATTCCGATGCCCTGATCCGCCGCCTCGCCCGCCGGCTCGCCCCGGCCACCATCGAGGATCTTTGCATGGTCATGACCGGAGACTGCCAGGGGCGGCCTCCGCGCCACTCGCCGGAATCGCTCGACCTGATCGGGCGGCTGCGCGTGCGCGCCCGGGAACTCGCCCTCATCGACTCGGCCCCCCGGCCGCTCCTGCTCGGCCGACACCTCATCGCGACGGGCCGCAACCCCGGCCCCGGTTTCAAACCCGTCCTCAATGCCGCTTACGAAGCCCAGCTGGATGGCGCATTCAGCGATGAGGCGGGCGCGCTGGAGTGGTTGCGCGCATACCGGAAATAAAGCCGTGGCGCGGGCATCTGTACTGTACTGTACAGATGTTACGCGGAAGACGGTAGAGGCACAGGGTTTCGGGAGGCCGTCACTCCGCCTCACCTGCTCCGCCTCACCTGCTGCTTGCGCGAAAACCCGGGACTCCACAAGGTGTCCGGTTTTGCTCATGCCGCACTTCACCGACCGCACCTGGCTCTGGCTCGCCGCCGCGCTCTACCTCGCGGGCTTCCTGCCGGGCACCCTCTCGCTCCTTCGCGAGCGCCGTCATTCGCGGGCGCTCATGTATGTGATCCTTTCGACCGCCTGGACCCTGCAAACACTCGGGCTCTACCTGCGCGGCCTCGCCGTCCATGGCTGTCCGCTGGGCAACACGTTCGAAATCTGCCAGTTCACCGCCTGGTCCGCCGCCACGCTCTATCTCGTGATCGGCGCGACCTTCCGCCTCAGCCTGCTCGGCTACTTCTCGTCCATGCTCATGGCCGCGCTGACCATCACGTCGCTCTCCATCCCGGCATGGGATGCTGAACGGCGCGTGGGCATCTTCGGCGGCAACCCGTGGATCACGTTTCACGCCGCGCTGGCCCTGTTCAGCTACGGGGTGTTCGCCCTTCTCGCGCTCACTTCGCTGATGAATCTGCTCCGCAACTACAGCCTGAAGCACAAACGCCCCGGCGGCGCGTTCGCCTTCCTGCCGTCGATCACCGCGCTCGACCATATCAGCCTGCGGCTCCTCGTGACGGGCGTCCTGCTCCTGGCCGCCTCGCTCGCGGTCGGCGCGGTTTACCAGGTGCGCGCTCCGGACAGCGTCAAGGCATTCAAGATACTGGGCACCGTCGGCGTGTGGGCGATCTACACCCTGGTCATGATTTTCAGGATACGCGGACGGCTCATCGCCCGGAAATTCTCGTGGGCCTGCATTCTCCTTTATCTTTGCGCGCTCGCCACCCTCTGGCTGGTCGATACCAGCCGGCGACCGGCGGGGGGGGGGGGGGGAGGAGGATTTTCGATTCTCGATTCTCGATTCTCGATTGGGCGCTACCGCGCCGCAGGGGAAAGAGAGACGACGGAGATTGCTTTTAATCGGGAATCGGGAATCGAGAATCGAAAATCCCTCCAATGAGCAACCCCGGCCCAACCGCCGGCGACTCCCGCGGCGACGTCCAGCTTTTCCATCTCGGAGCCAGCCACCGGCGCGCCCCGCTCGACCTGCGCGAACGCCTTGCGCTCGACGCCTCCGCGCAAGAAACCCTCCGGCTCGCCCTGGCCGCGCGCGCCCCGGGCCTTTCCGGCCTCGTCATCCTCAACACCTGCAACCGCATCGAGTTCTACGGCGTGGCCTCCCCCGCCGCCATCGACACGCTGGAAACCACCTTCTGCGAGATCCGGAACCTCCCCCGGGAGGAATTCGGCGCCATCCGCGATCTCTCGCATGGCGCCGACGCCGTCCGGCACCTGATCGAGGTCGCCAGCGGACTCGAGTCGCAGATACTCGGGGAAAACGAGATTTTCGGCCAGGTGAAAACCGCCTACGCCGCCGCGCAGACCGCCGGCGCCACCGGCCCCGTGCTCAACCGGATTTTTCAAAAAACCTTTCAGGCGGCCAAGCACGTGCGCTCCGGCACCGCCATCACCGAAGGCCAGGTGAGCGTCGCCAATGTCGCCGTCGAACTCGCCCTGAACATCTTCGGGAAACTCTCCTCCTCCCGCGTGCTCCTGCTCGGCGCGGGCGAGATCGGGGAAAAGACCGCCAAGGCCTTCCGGAGCCGCGGCGCCGCCTCGCTCACCGTTTGCAGCCGCACCCTCGGACGCGCCATGGAACTCGCGTCCACGCTCGACGCCACCGCCATGCCGTTCGAGCACTTCGCGCATCACCTCGGCCAGTTCGACATCGCCGTGTGCTCGACTTCCGCGCCCGAGGCCGTCGTCACGGCCGGAGCCGTCGCCGCCGCCATGCGCACACGCCCCGCGCAACCGCTCTTCTTCATCGATCTCGCCCTGCCCCGCGACGTGGAACCCGCCGTCGCCCGGCTCGAAAACGTCTTCGTGTATAACCTCGACGATCTCGCCCGCATCGCGGAAAAAAACCGCGCCGCCCGCGAGGCCGAAGTCGCCCGCGCCCGCGCCCTCGCCGCCGCCCGCGCCGCCGCCCTCTGGCGGCAGGTGAAGGAAGGGCTGAAGGGTGAAGGGTGAAGGGGTGTAATTGCGATTGGTAGCAGAAGGTCATGGAAGAAGGAAAGGGAGGGGTGATGAACAAAAGTCCAGGGAAAAGCAGGGCAACGTGAAGAGAGCACGATTTCCCCTGGCTTGCCAACTCCCGCGACCTCCCGCGACCTCCCGCAATTACACCCGCCCCGCATCTTCGCCGGGTTGGCTTTCTTTTTGCATTGCCCCCGGCAAGCCGGCAGTCAGAGCCGACGGAGTTGTTCGATGGGGATGCCGGTAATTTCGGCGATGTCTTCCGGCAAAAACCCTTTGGCCTTCATTTTGCGGGCAAGGGCCAGATTGGCATTGGCTTCCCCCTCGGCGATGCCCTCGGCTTTACCCTTGGCGAGGCCGAGGGCTTCTCCTTCAGCAAGGCCTTCGGCTTTGCCCTTGGCGAGGCCCGCGTCGAACATGCCGACGGAGCGGCTGCGTTCGAGGCGGATGGCGTCCCAATACCCATCGTAGGTGCGCAGTTGCTCGGGCGTGAAGGCGGCTCGCTCAAGATAGTCCAGCGCTTTTTTCGTCTCCTTTGTCGCCAGCAATTCCTTCGGCGGCTCTTGCGTCGTGTCGTTGATCGCCGTCAGAAACAGCAACCACAATTGCTCGAACTTTTTCTCGGCTCGGCGCTGCGGTTTGAATTTCGGCAGTTCGACAAAAATCAGTTCGATGCCCTCGATCCGGCGCACGGGATGGCCTTCGTGCATCAGCGCGTAGCGATGATAATATTCCCCTCCGGTCTCCGGCGTGCGGTCATAAATCTCGTTGACGAAACTGAGCACATACACCGGTTGCAGGCTCCCGAATCTTTCTTTTTTGTCCAGTTGCGCGATGTACGCCTTCGAGGCGTTGAACAGCACCCGTTTCTCGAATCCGGTGGTCCAGTACATCTGCATTTCGACGATGAACTGGCGTCCGGGTTCGTCAATGCAGCGCACGTCCACGATGGAATTGCGTCCTCCGTCGATGCGGGGCAGCATTTCGTTGTCGAGGTATTCGATCTGCTTGATCTTCCGGTCGCCCTCCAGTCGCAGCAGCGCGTTGAGCAGCGAGATGCACAGGTTCTTGTGCCCGCCGAATACGGTCTTGAAGGCCAGGTCGTTCTTCGGATTCAGATATCGCGACATGTTGGTAAACTGGTCTGGTTTGAAAATGGATACGGGTTGATGACGGCTGGGCTCG
>JAISAX010000064.1 GCA_031266495.1 Opitutaceae bacterium | reverse complement strand
CCGGGGGGCGGGGCGGGGGGGGGGGCGGGCGCGCCGCCCCCCCCCGCGCCGTGACTGGGCCGGGTAGGCCTGGATGATCGATTCGATGGCTGTCTTGGGGTCGTCCTTGCTGATCTGGCCGGCGGCAAGCATGGCGTCGGCAGACGTGACCTGGGAGGCCATTTCGGCAAACCGGTCCTTGCTCGCATCGGCCGCGTCGGGCCGGAGGTTGACGACCAGGTGGTCGGGCGTGAGATCGGTCATCGCGCCGAGATCATAATCAATGCCCCAGCGCAGGTAGTTGTTCTCGTATTCGTTGGGCATCGGCAGCAGGAGGGCGTCCTGCGTGACGTAGCCGGGCTTCTGGAAATCGATGCGGTAAACATCGCTGCGCGGGAGGCGCACGCGGAACGGAGTCTGCCCGACGACTTCCCCGTTGATGAGAGCGGTGGCTCCCGCCGGGATGGTCTGGACGGTGACTTCCTGGGTGCGGCCTTTGGTCAGGATCGCGCAGCCGGTGATTACGACCGTCGCGGAAGCGACGAGTGCGGAGAGGAGGAGTGGGCGAATTTTCATCAAGGGGACGAAGGGGATGTGATTTACCGGGCGAAGAAAGTTTTCATCCCCGGCGCGGTCAAGAGCAATAAATCGCAGAAGTTGTAAAAAGGTACGAACAGAAAGCGATGTCGGCCGTACTGGAATCGACGGAGCGGCGGCATTCCTGCCGCTGCAGACGACGCAGCGCGTCGCCGGATCGGGAAATCCACACCGCTTGCACCGGGCACTGGGCACTGGGCGAAGGGCGAGGCGCTTCGCGCCTCGTCGCAGAGGCAGGAATGCCGCCGCTCCGGTTGCGTGGCGAGGCGTTCCTCCCAAAAAAAAACCGCAGCCTGCAAGGCTGCGGTTTTGGTGAAGGTGAAGGGGGCTTGCGTTGACGCCGCCCGATTCGGCCGGCGATCGAAAACCAAAGCCGGCTTACTTGCCGGCGGGGAAGGCGATGCCGGTGCTGCCACCGGTGTTGGCGGCGGGGGCCGGTGCCGGAGCCGGTGCCGGAGCCGACGTCGATGCCGGCTTCGCGGCCGCTGGCCTGGCGCTGGTGGCGGTCCCGCGGCCCTTGTTCACTTCGGCGATCACTTCGTCGGTGATGTCGTAGGAAGGGTCGAAATAGATCACGGGCGATATGCCGAGGAGCGAGGGGCCGGACTTGTCGAGGAGGATGGTGGCTCCTTTGCGCTTGGCGGTGTCGGTCGCCGTCTTGCCGAGTTTTTCCAGCATGACTTCCCGGAAGGCCTTGATGCGTTGCTGGAAGGAGTTCCGGGCGTTCTGGGCAAAGTTTTGGACTTCGGCCTTCTTTTTGTTGATTTCCTCGCCTTTGGTCTGGAAGTCGGTCTGGAGCTTTTTTTTGGCGTCGTCGCTGAGCGTGGGGCTCTGCGCATCGGCCTGGATTTGCTTGAGCTGTTCGACGAGGGCGTTGCCTTCGTCGTTGAGGCGCTTGATTTCGTCCTGCGCCTTCTTTTCCTCGTCCTTGAGCTTGTTGTTCTGCTCTTCGGTTTCGTAGTGGCCGTCGTAAACTTTGGCCATGTCGATAAAGAAGATCCTGGGGGCCGGCTGGGCACTGGCTCCTGCGGCCATGAGGCCGATGGAGGCGAGGGCAATGGTGGTTTGTATGAGTTTCTTCATGATGTGATGTCAGGATAGGATCCGGTAAGGTGGTGCGTGCGGGTGGCGCGGGTGGCGCGGGAGGTGGAATGACAGCGAAATCAGAAGCGGGTGCCAAAAGAAAAGTTAAATTGTCCGCCGCTGTCGTTGAACCGGTCGCTGGTGATGGGGATGCCGTAGTCGAGGCTGAGGGGGGCGCCCAGGATCATGATGCGGATGCCGAAGCCGAAGTTGTCGTTGTAGTGGGAGGGGTCGAAATCGTAGGCGTCGCGGTTGACGAAACCGGCGTCGTAAAAGACGGCGAAGCGGAGGGGTTCCACGATGTCGAAGGTGTACTCGATGCTGAGCATGCCGTAGGATTTGCCGCCCATGGGTTCGCCGTTGCCGTTGCTGCCGGGGGGGGTGTGGTCATGGATGTTGTCGCCTTGCTTGGGGCCGACCTGGCGGTATTCGAAGCCGCGGAGGGTGCCGGGGCCGCCGAGGAAGTGCTGGTCGTAGTAGGGGACGTAATCGCCGTCGAGCACGCCGGCGCGGCCGATGAGGGAGAGGACCTGGTTGAGGGTCTCGAAGGTGGGGATGTACTGCGAGGCGCGCAGTTCGAGGCCGTAGTAGTCGGCGTCGCCTCCGAGGGCGCCGCCGGCCAGGGTGGTGGTGAATTCGACGCGGTTGCCGCGGGTGGTGTTGATGAGGCGGTCGCGGGTGTCGCGCAGGAGGGTGAGGGTGAGTTTGGAGACGTCTGTTTTGCCTTCTTCTTGTCGAAGGTTCCAGGGGGCTCTGTGGTCAATATCTTTCATTTCGACTTGTTCGATGGTGTAGCCGATTTTGCCTTCAATGAGTTCGACGAGGCGTTTGCGGAGGTAGAGGTTGGCGCCGGTGCGTACTTCTTCGTAGAGTTGGTTGTCGTAGTCGGTCGAGGTGCGGTAGAGGGAGAAGCCGAGGGCGAGTTCGCGTTCGAGGAACCAGGGTTCTTCAAAGGAGAGGATGGCTTCGTTGGAGCGGGAGCCGACCTGGAGGCGGAGGCGGAATTTTTGCCCGTCGCCCTGGAAGAGGGATTTGCGGTTAAACAGGTCGAAGTTGGACTGGGAGACGTCGATGAAGAAGAGGACGTTGTCGAGGGTGCTGAAGCCGGCGCCGAAGGTGAGGTTGCCGGTGCGGCCTTCGCGGACGGCGATCTTGAGGTTGCGGCGGCCGGGGATGTTGGTCGCCTCGGGGGTCATGTTGACCTCTTCGAAGAAGCGGGTGTTTTCGAGGCGGAGTTTGGAGATGTTCATCCGCTGGATGTTGAATACTTCGCCGGGACCGAGGTTGAGTTCGCGCAGGATGACGATGGACTTGGTCTTGGTGTTGCCTTCGAGCTTGATGGATTCGACGTGGTACTTTTCGCCTTCCTTGATGGCGTATTCGAGGTCGATGGCGCCGGTGGCGAGGTTGGGGCGGCGGTTGACCTGGACGCGGGTGCCGCCTTCGTCGTTGGTCGGGATGTAGCCGTCTTTGCCGTAGGCTTCTTCGAGGGCGCGGGCGTCTTTGTCGATGAGGGTGGGGGCGAAGAGTTTGCCGGTGGTCTGGCGGAGGATGGCGTGGAGTTCGTCGGAGGTGTAGAGGGTGTTGCCGGTGATCTTGATGTCGCCGACGTGGTACTGGCGGCCTTCGGCGACGGGGATGGTGATGACGAGTTTTTTGGCGCTCGGGTACTCGTAGCGGATTTTTGCGGGGTCGATCTCGACGTCGAGCAGGCCTTCTTCGCGAAAGGTGTCGCGGAGTTTTTCGAGGTCTTCGTCAAAGGTTTCGTCGCGGAGGCGGCCGGTGTCGGTGATCCAGGAAAAGATGTTCCACTTGCGGGTGGTCATGGTTTTGCGGAGTTTCCGGGTCGGCAGGTGCTCGTTGCCGGTGAAGTCCACGCGCTTGATCCTGACTTTCTCGCCTTCGCTGATCTGGAAGACGACGGTGCCGAAGCCGCTGTTGCGGTCGCGGTCGATGGTGTAGGTGACGGTGGCCTGGTTGTAGCCGGATTTCTGGTAAAATTCCTTCAGCTTCTGGGCGTCTTCCTTCACCTGGCGCTCGTCGAGGGCGAGGTTGGGCCTGGTCTTGATTTCCCGTTCGAGGCGCTTGCGCTTGATCTTGTCGATGCCGGTGAAGTCCACGCGGAGGATGCGGAATTTGGGCGTGAGTTCGACCTGGATATCGACGAGGCCGCCGCCGGTGCGGGTGTCGCGTTTGAACTCGATGAGCTCGAACTGGCCGGTGCGGTAGAGCGCGCGGATGTCGCGGTCGATCAGGGCTTCGTCCACGGGGCCGCCTTCGGTGAGTTGCATGTTGGCGCGCACGACCTGCTCGTTGACGTTGGCGGTGCCGACGAATTTCACGGTGATCGTGCCGACGCGGGCGGTGTTCGCGGGCGGGGCTGTGCGGGCGGGCGGGCGGGGGCGGCTTGCGCCTGGGCCAGGACCGGGGCCGGGGCAAACGCATCCTGGCCGGCCAGGGGGGGGGGGGGGAGGAGGAGGACGACGACGACGAGCGCGCACGCACTGGCCAGAGGGATGCGGGTCATGGGGCTCGCAACGGGGTTATGGTGTGTAGTTTTCAAAGCGCGTTATGTTCTTCAGGAATGTCAGAGTTGTTTCACCTACCTCGCCGTTGCGATTCTTGGCAACGTATAACTCCATCCTGTCGCCCGCGACCTGAAATTTGTCGTCGGCGTCCTTGGGTCGGGAGAGCATGAGGACGACGTCGGCGTCCTGTTCGATGGAGCCGGATTCGCGCAGGTCGGAGAGGCGCGGGGTGCGGCTTTCCTTTTCGGCGGAGCGGTTGAGCTGGGCGAGGACGATGACCGGTACGTCGAGTTCCTTGGCGAGGGCTTTCAGGCCGCGCGAGGCTTCGGCAACCTGTTGTTCGCGGGGGACCTTGGGGTCGGTCGGGCTGATGAGCTGGAGGTAATCGACGATGATGAGGCCGAGGGGCTGGCGGGCGGCGAGGCGGCGGGCCTTGGCACGCAGTTCCATGATGGTGAGCGCGCTGCTGTCGTCCACGAAGAGGGGGGAGTTGGTGAATTCGTCGGCGACCTGGAGGAGGCGCTGGTGGTCGTCGCCGTTTTTGGAGAGGAGGCCGTCGCGGAGCAGGTGCATGTTGACGCGGGAGCGGCTGCAGAGGAGGCGCAGGGCGAGTTGCGCGGCGGACATTTCGAGCGAGAAGACGAGCGTGGCCACTCCGGCGCCCTTGTGGGGGAGGGCGGCGTGTTCGGCGATGTTCATGGCGAGCGATGTCTTGCCGCAGGAGGGGCGGCCGGCGAGGACGATCATTTCCTGCTTCTGGAGGCCGAACATGAAGCGGTCGAGGTCCTTGAAACCGGTGGATACGCCGGTGAGTTCGCCGCGTTTCATGAACATCTTGTTAACCACCGTCATGGCTTCGCGGGTGGGTTCGCGCATGGAGCGGGCGCCGTCGCCGACGCGTTCCTGGGTGACGCGAAAGATGTCCTGCTCCACCTTGTCCACGAACTCCTGGAGGCCGCCGGTGTACTCGTAACAGTTTTCCACGGCATGGGTCGCCGCGCGGATGATCTCGCGGAGCAGGTGCAGTTCGCGGACTTTTTCTATAAAATAACCGGCCTGGGCCGTGGTCGGGATGCTGCCGCTGATGCGGGTGAGGTAGGCGTAGCCGCCGATTTCGTCGAGCAGGCGGCTGGTCTTCAGTTCCTCGGCGAGCACGGCGAGGTCGATGGCGGAGCCTTTGTTGTAAAGCTCGATCAGTTTGGAAAAGATGACCTGGTTGGCCGGCACATAAAACGACTTCGCGAGCACCTTGCCTTCCAGGCAGCGCGAGATGACGTCGCCGCCATCGAGCAGGCAGCACGAGAGCAGGTATTCCTCGGCCTCGACGGAGTGCGGCGGCACGCGGCCAACGAGCGCGCCCGGAGCGCCGGATGCGCCGTCGTTGCCGCTGCCGAAACGGTCGCCACGGTCGCGGTCGTCGCGACGGGGTCGGCGCGGGGTGCGGGCTGAGGTGGAGAAGTCGTCGGGCATCGGTTCGGCAGAGTCGGAGGAAAATGGAGGCGAGATAGGAGGGGACGAGCGGGAAGGGTGCAACAGGAAGTTGTCGGCAGTTGTTCACAACCCGCCGGTCGGCGTCGGCGTCAGCGTCTCTTCCGTCGGCGTCTCTTCCGTCAGCCCCATCCGCTCGCGGGCGAAGGTCCGCAGGTCCGG
Source organism: Opitutaceae bacterium (assembly GCA_031266495.1). The sequence continues at coordinate 5,273 of JAISAX010000064.1, read as the reverse complement.
CGCCAGCGGGGCGCGCAGCACCGGCGGCAGGCCGGGGCCGATGTCCGGAAAACCGATCTCCGCACAGTGCAACGCCTGCCGCGGCAGGTGCAGCCGCGCCGCCAGCACCGGCGTGTAACCGGTGTCGATAAAATCCAGGTAGATGCGCTCGTCGGGACCGTAGATCTTGTCGCCGACCACCGGCGCGCCCAGCCAGCGGGCGTGTGCGCGGATCTGGTGCTTGCGGCCTGTTTCCAGACGCACGCGCACCAGCGTGAAGCCGCCCCCGCGCGCCACCACCGTGAAATGCGAGACCGCCGGTTTCCCGTCCGGCCGCACACAGGTTTTTATGTAAACCGGGCTCGAAATGTCGTCGCCCAGCGGCTGATCCACGGTGATCTCGCCGGCGGCTGCCACGCCTGCCGCCACGCCTGTCGCCACGCCTGCCGTTGGCAGATCGCCGTCCAGAATCGCCAGGTAACTTTTTCGCACGCGGCGCTCCTGCATCGCACGCTGCAACCGGCTGGCCATCCGCTCGTCTTTCGCAAACACCACCACGCCGCTGGTCTCCCGGTCGAGCCGGAAGACCAGATGCGCCTTCGCCAGCGCCTTCGCCTCGCGCACCGCTCCGGCGAGGCTCGACCACGGGCCGGCCTTCGACGGATGGCAGACCACGTCGCCGGGTTTGTCGATGACCAGCAACCGCTCGTCCTCGAACACCGTCCATGCCGCGATCTCCTCCGCCGCGATCATGCGCACGCGGGCCGGGTCCGTGCTTTGCGGGCGCGGCGGCCAGGCGCAGGCGCGCACACCGCGCCAGGGGATTTCCGGCGATCCGCCGCCGCCGCCGCTGTTGTTGCTGCTGCTGCTGCTGCTGCTGTTGTTCATGATCGGCCCGCCTCCGGCTCCGTCCCGCCTGATCCGCCTGATCCGGCCGGCGCGTTGACGCGGCTCATCCGGTAACGCGCCAGCACGCGCTCCGCCGCCCGCGCCACCCAGCGTTTCGGCAGCGCCTGCACCAGCGCCGCGACCAGCCGCGGACGCCAGCCCGGCACACATAAAGACCGCCCCCTCGCCAGCGCGCGCAACGAGCACTCCACGACGCCCCCGACCGTGAACGCCAGCGCATCGCCCGCCGCGCCCTCGCGCAGCCCCGCCCGTCGAAAAAACTCCGTCGCCACCGGCCCCGGACACACCGCCAGCGCCCGCGCCCGCCCGCAGGCCGGGCGGGAGGCCGGGCGGGAGGGGCGGGAGGGGCGGGAGGAGGCGCGGAGTTCCGCGTCGAGCGCGAGCGTCCAGTGCAGGACAAAGGCCTTGGTTGCCCCGTAAGTCGCGGTGTACGGCGTGGGCATGAATCCGGCGAGGCTTGCGACCGTCAGCACCGTGCCGCCCCGTTCGGCGATCGCGGGCAGCAGGCGGGACGTCAGGTCCACGACGGCGCGCACGTTGACGTCGATCATCCCGAGCTGGTGCTCGCGGCCGAGTTCCGCCACCCGGCCGTAACCGCCGAAACCGCTGTTGTTAATCAAGAGAATCTTCCCCGGCCGCGCCTGCTCCTTCAGGCCGCGTAAAACCTGTTCCGCCGCCCCCGCCAGCGAGGCCGGATCGGCCAGATCGCACGCGATGTGACGCAGTTCAAGCTGCCGCAAATGCGATAAAGACAGGTCCGGATTGCGCCTCGACAGATTGAAAAACGCCAGGTCCGGACACACGCGGTGCAAACGCTCGATGAACGCCCTGCCGATACCGGACGAGCCTCCCGTGACGATAACGGTCGAATATCGGCGCATCGCGTGGCGTACGCCGGCAGGAACAGAAGGCGAGGTGGGCATGAATCCTGGTCAGGAAAACGATAAAACCAGGAAAAACAAAAAAAACATGAAGTCACTGAAGTTACCGGAGCGGCGGCATTCCTGCCGCTGCGACGGATCGGATCGACAGTAAAGCGTCGCCGGGCTGATCGGCGCAGGGGCAAGGGGCGAGAGGCAAGGGGCGAGGCGCGCAACGCGCCTCGTCGCAGTGGCAGGAATGCCACCGCGCCGGAACCCGCCGTCCCGCGCATGCCGTTCCCGGACCAGGCCATCTGTTTTGCCGCGCCGGAACCCGCCGTCCCTGTGCCGGAGACACGCGTCCCTCTCGCAGGGACGCCCGTCCCTCTCACCGGTAACGCCCGTCCCTGCTACCAGGGACGCCCGTCCCTGTCGCAGGGACGCACGTCTCTGCCGTGGAGATGTCCGTCCCCATCATCGGGACGCCCGTCCCTGTGACGGGGACGCGCGTCCCCGTCGCAGGGACCTGCGTCCCCGTCACAGAGACGCAGGTCTCCGGCACCGGTGACGCCCTCAATTCTCCCCCTGCGGCACCCCTCCCCGGCAACCACCCCCCGGCAAAAAAACAGTCACCCGCATCCGGTTACTGTTGATTCTCCTGGCAAGCCCCTTAGCCCTTTCCGGCAACGCCATGAATACCCTCGCTCTTATGGACTTCGCCCTGAACTGGTGGGACGGCCTCGACCTCGCCAGGCAGATTTTTTACGGCATCGGCCTGCTCGCCGGCCTGCTCGCCCTGATCCTCGCCGTGCTCGCCATGGTCGGCTTCGAAGGCGGCGATGCCGTCGATGCGGTTGACGATTTCGGACACGACGGCGGGGGCGGCATTTTTTCCGTAAAACCGCTCACCGGGTTTTTTCTCGGTTTCGGCTGGTGCGGCGGGATCGCGCTCGACGCCGGCTGGACCGCCGGCGCGGCCACCCTGGCCGGCGTCGTTGCCGGCGGCGCGCTCATGTCGATCCTCGTCGTGATGATCCGCGTCATCATGTCGCTGCACACCGACGGCACCATGCGCATTGATGAAGCCGTCGGCCTCGTCGGCACCGTTTACCTCACGCTGCCCGCCGCAGGTGGCCCCGGAGGCCAGATCACCCTCAACCTCAACGGCCGCCAGGAAACCCTCTCCGCCATCTCCGCCTCCGCCGCGGAAGAAGCCATCGCCAGCGGTGCCAAGGTCCGCGTCACCCGGGTCATCGACGCCCGTACCGTCCTCGTCGAACCCCTCGCATCCAATGCAGAATGAAAAATGAAGAATGAAAAATCCAGGGAGGATCCCCGGGAGGATCCGGAAATACATTTTTGAACAGAAGAAAACGAAGACAACGAAGACCTGAAACAAAGACGTCCCTTGAAATAAAACATATGATATTCCGGTTCCGGTTCTGATTTTGATTAAATTACAAACTCCTCTTCGTTGGATTGATCTTTGTTTCCTTTGTTATCTTCTGTTCAAAAAATCTTTTTCCAGAAATCCCCCGCAGAACCAACCACACCACACCAACCACACCACACCAACCCAACCACACCCGCCATGCTTGCAGCCATCTCCTCCGGACTCGTCATCTTCCTCGGACTCGCCCTTGTCTTCGTGTTCATCATGGGCATGGCGATCATCTCGCGTTACCGCATGTGCCCGCCCGACCGCATACTGGTCGTGTACGGCAAACTCGGCAACCAGTCGTCCTCCCGATGCTTTCACGGCGGCGCCACCTTCGTGATGCCCTTCGTGCAAAGCTACGGATACCTCGACCTCACGCCCATCAGCATCGACATCGAACTGCGCGGCGCGCTCTCCAGCCAGAACATCCGCATTGATGCGCCCGCGTCGTTCACCATCGGCGTCTCGACCGAACCCTCCGTCACGCAAAACGCCGCCACCCGGCTGCTCGGACGCACGATGGACGAAGTCAAGCAACTCGCCTCCGAAATCATCATGGGCCAGATGCGCGTCGTCTTCGCCTCGATGACGATCGAGGAGATCAACGGCGACCGCGAGAAACTCATCGCCTCGATCACCAAAGGCGTCGAAGTCGAGCTGCACAAAGTCGGCCTCCGCATGATCAACGGCAACATCCGCGACATAAAAGACCAGTCCGGCTACATCGACGCCCTCGGCAAGGAAGCCGCCGCCAAGGCGATCAACGACGCCCAGATCCGCGTCGCGCAGGAAAACCAGCGCGGCGCCACCGGCCGCGCCGAAGCCGAACGCGACCAGGCCATCCGCGTCGCCAGCGCCCAGGCCGAAGCCCGCAAAGGACAAAACACCGCGCAAATGATCATCGCCCGATCCGACGCCGACCTCGCCGCCGAACAAGCCGAAGCCACCCGCCGCACCGAAGCCGCGCAAAAAGTCGCCGAAGCCCGCGCCCTCCAGGAATCCTACAAAGCCGAACAGGAAGCCGAACTCGCCCGCGCCGACCGCGAAAAAGCCGCGCAAAAAGCCGACCAGATCGTCAAAGCCGAGATCGAGAAAGAACGCATCCGCATCGACGCCGAAGCCAAAGCCGCGCAAGCCGAAATCATCCAGAAAGGCCAGGCCAACGCCTGGGTCATCCAGAAAGACGCCGAAGCCGAAGGCGTGCGCCGCGTGGCCGAAGGCGAAGCCGCCGGCATCCGCGCCCGACTCGGAGCCGAAGCGAGCGGCATCCAGGCCAAACTCACCGCCGAAGCCGAAGGCACCCGCGCCCTGCTCGACGCCAAGGCGCAAGGCTTTGAAAAACTCCTCCGCGTGGCCGACGACACCGCCGGCGCCACCCAACTCCTCATTGCGGAAAACATCGTCCGCATCGCCGAAGTGCAGGCCGGCGCCATCAAGGGCCTGACCTTCGAGAAAGTCATAGTGATGGGCGGCGGAGCAGGCGGCGGCGGCGGGGCGGGAGGCGGCGGAGCAGGAGGCGGGTCCGCGACCAACGGCCCCGGCCAGTTCGTCAACGACCTCTACAAAGGCGTGATCCCGCTCAACGAGGTAGCCAAAAGCGTAGGCCTGAATCTCCCCGCCTTCCTCGGCACCAGCGCCGCCGCGCCCGCCGGTCCTGCGGACAAGAAGCAGTAGAAGAGGCGCACGTGAATGTTTTGTATCGGGAATGATAACACCCCGCTCGACCCGCTTGCGCCCGGCGACCTGCTCGACGCCACGGCCTACACGGCCGCGATCGGCGAATAACAACGGCAAAATGTGGTTGTTTATTCCCGGACGACGCCTCCGTCCTCTGTCCTCCCTCCCCACCCCTTCCCTCCCCAAAAAAAACGGGAAAAAGTGCCGGATTCAGGGTTTTACCCGAGGCGGAAACCTGCCAAGATGATGTTGTACATACGGATTAACATAATTTCCGCAGCCCGCAGCTACTGGCGTAGGGGCGTCGCTTGCGACGCCCGTCCGGCGTAACGCGGACGTCCCGCTTTCTCCGGTTCTGTATAAAAACGTCCGGGTTGGACATTCCCCCGCGGGGGAATGTCTGCGCAGCA
>JAISAX010000807.1 GCA_031266495.1 Opitutaceae bacterium | reverse complement strand
CCCCCCTTCCCCCTCCTCCTCCGATGAAAACCCGAACCTTCCCCGCCATCCGTGCCTTCACGCTCATCGAATTACTCACCGTCATTGCCATTATCGGCATCCTGGCGGCGATTATCATCCCCACCGTTGGCAAAGTGCGCAAAAGCGCGCAGGACAGCCAATGCAAATCCGGCCTTCGGCAAATCGGTGTCGCCACGCAATTGTACGTCACGGACAATCGCGGCTTCCTCCCCTATGCGCGGATAAAGGAAGCCAGCTCGGGCGAACATCTTTATTGGTATCTGCAAGTCGCCGACTACCTGGCCCCTGCCGTCGCCTCCTCCAACCTGAATGCCCTGCGAAAACGCGACCTGAAAATCGGACGCATCGCCTGCTGCCCGCTCGCATTTTTTCCCGAACTGAACATCGACGTCAAAAGCATCGGAGCCAGTTACGGTTGGAACAAAGTTGATCACCCCGGCGAGACCGGGGGGGATGCAAAGTATGCGGGAAAGCCTTACACGGATATTCCGTCGCCGTCGCGCACAATTCACCTCGCCGAACGCTGGGCAAAAAACACTTCCAACACGCGCGATTCGGGTTACGCGGTCGAATCGCCCTGGTTTGCCACGCCCAAAAACAGCGACGACACCCAGGAAGGCCTGGCGCTCCCGGCGACCTTGCGTCTCAGCCATGGAGGACGCGGCAATTACCTGTTTTTCGACGGGCACGTCGCCAGCTACCGGCCCGAAGAGACCTATACGGGCAGCGGTGCGGAAGGCGAGACACCCAACCTCTGGCGCGGCAATTAATCAAAAATGCAAGTATCCCGTTATCCGGCCTCACTGTCGCGGCGCTGGTTGGTTTGTTCTGTCGCGATTTTTGTGTCTCTTACCGACTTGCTCCTCTCCGCGCCCCTCCTCGTTTCACATGAAGCCTCTCCTCATTGAAGCCGGACTGCTCTCCCATGGTATCGCCGAACACCGTACGCATTTGTCTGACGGACAAACCAACGCCGGACGCCGGATCAAGGGAACTCCTCGTTCAATAACCGGTGTCCGATGTCCGGCGTCCGGCGTTTCTCCCTTTTCCCACCGCTTTCAATTACACCCGGTCGAACCCGCCGCCGATACCTGTCGGGCGCATCGCAAAAACCGGACAGGCCCCGGAGTGGCGAGTGGCGCGGGCGTCCCGCCCGCTGACGGCGAAGCCGCCGGATCGAAGTGGCACGGGCATCCTTGCCCGTGAGCGTTGCCTCTCCGTTCCGGCGTAGCGCAGGCTTCCAGCCTGCATTCCGTCCCGGCCTTGCAGGCTGGAAGCCTGCGCTACGTTCGATCCGCGCAACATCAGCTTGTTAAGGGTCTATAAAAATGCATTTTCAGACCCCTCCCTGAAGCACCATGAAGCACCCGAACAAAAACCCGGACCCAATCCCGAACAAAACCCCGGATCAAACCCCGGACCAAAACCAAACCCCGAACCCGAACCAACCCCCCGGCAACCCGGTCGGCGCCGACTGGACCCTGGGGCCGTTCACGCGGCCCGCCGGCAACCAGCCGGTGATCCGGCCCGATCCGGCCACGCTGTTCGATTGCCCCATGCGACAAAAACCCGTGGCGTGGCAAGCCCGGCACACATTCAACCCCGCCGCCATTGTCAAGGACGGCAAAGTCTGCCTGCTCTATCGTGCGGAGGACGACATCGGCGCCGGCATCGGCGGCTACACCTCGCGCCTCGGCCTCGCCCTCAGTGACGACGGCATCCATTTCAGGCAAACGCCCAGGCCCGTGCTCTATCCCGACGTTGACCAACAGCAACGTTGGGAATGGGAAGGCGGCTGCGAAGACCCGCGTGTAGTGGAACTGGAAGACGGCTCCTACGTTCTCTTTTACACCCAGTATCACCGGGGCAACTTCGAGCGCAACGTCACCGTTGGCATAGCCACATCCAGTGACTTGCTGACGTGGACCAAACACGGCCCCCTCATTGCCCGCAACGCCAAGCACGATCCCGACATGCCGCGCAAATCCGCCGCCCCCGTCTGCGAAGTGAGAGACGGCAGACTGATCGCCACAAAAATCAACGGACGCTACCAGGTTTACATCGGCGAAGGCGAAATCGGCCTCTATTCGACCACGGACTTTCACGACTGGACGGCGGAAGGCGTCGTCATGGGAGCGCGCGCCGGGAAGCTGGACAGCGCCTTTCCCGAATGCGGTCCGCCCGCCGTGCTGACCAGGCACGGCATCGTCCTGCTCTACAACGGCAAGAACGCCTGTGAAGACGGCAAACGCGACCCCGGTCTGCCACCCCATGTTTATTCCGCGGGGCAAGCCCTCTTCGACGCAGCCAATCCAACAAAACTGCTGGACCGCACCATTGAGCCCTTTTTCAAACCCGAGACCGACTGGGAAAAAAGCGGTCAATACAAAGACGGCACCACGTTTATCGAAGGCCTGGTCCTGTTTCGCGGCAGATGGTTTCTTTACTATGGTTGCGCCGATACGTTTGTAGGAGTCGCCACCTCGCCCGCGTCTTTATAACGGACGTCACGCGGATCGGGTGAAAAGGCGCCTTGAAAAATAGCCGGAAATGGTAGGGAGGCCTCCCTACCGAGCCCCCCCCCCGTCCGGTTTTTGAGATACGCCCCATCCGTTCCTGATTCCTGATTCTTAACTGATGTTACGTGGACATCAGGTCTTGATTCTTCCAGCGGAGTGAACTGCCCTGTGTCCAGATCGAACGAGGTTCCGAGCCCCCGCCGGTGCACCGAGGCGCAGGAAATTTCACCGTTCGTGATGCGCACGGCAGGACATCCGTCATCAAGCTCCTGATACAAATCGGAATGCTCCTTCAACAACGGCGTCCGGAGTTTTCTGGGGAAATCCGACAGACCGCGGAAATAATGATGCCCGTTGCGCTCCAGATCGGTGAGACCCAGGTTTTGCGCGACACACAAGTCCTGCAACAACGCCACGGGACCGATGTTGGACAAATCCTCGCCGCTAAAAAGAAACGGCAATCCCGTGCGCGCCGCGCGCCGTGTCAGCAGGCCGAGGTTGGCCACGCTCTTGAAAACACCCTTGCAGTTCTTGTGCGTCGTCCCCTCGTAACCGCAGGCGAGCGCACGGGGAAGCGTGTCGATGGTGGCGTCGGACTCGTCAATGACCAGCCGGGGAACGCGCGGACAACCGGCAAACGCCTTTCGCAAATCCGTGCCAAGCGCGACGTCGCGGTGCAACGGTTGCTCGACAAACAGTAGATGGTCCAGCCACGGCTCAAGCTCCCTTGTTCGCGTCAACCGGTTCCAGAAATCAATGAAGTATTCGATACTTCGATACGACTCGTTTCCATCGAGCGTGAACCGGTAACCAGCCGGCGCCTCGCGCTCCAGCAGCGAGGCGATGGCGGCGAGGCGCTCGATGTTTTTTCCGGTGTCGCCGGAGATCTTGATTTTGAACCGTCCGAGACCGTAGTGGCGGATGCAGGCGCGCAGCGAAACCGGCAAGCCGTCCGCCGCCGGCCACTCGCCGTTGCGCAGGTCGTCGTCGGTCAGCGGATCGCCCAGCCCGACGGTGTGGCGCACGAGCACGCGGTCGGATGGCCGGGGCGGAAGAATGTCGGCGGGAGCAATGCCCGACAGTTCCGGATAAATCCGCCCCGGGTCGATGCCCGCGCTGTTCTCGCGCAACACGAGTGCGAGCGGTTTGGGTGTTTCGCCGAAACGGCAGAAGGCGTCGAGCAAGGCGCGCTCGATGAGAGAAGCGCCAAACGAGGCCAGCAAGGGAGGCCAGCCGCGCGTCTTCGCGCGCCGTTGTTGTTCGTGATAAATCTCCCACCACAGGGCGAAGGGCGTGGATTCGCCCGCGGCGTCTTGCGCGATCCGGCACGCTTCGAGCACCACTTCGCGCATTTCACGGATGTCCTCGTCGCAGGTGGTGCGGGGGTTTTTGGTGAACCACTTGGGCACGAGGTGATCGGCGGCCAGACCGGTGGCCCGCGCGCCGCCTTGTTCCAGCGTGACGCGGAGAAAGAGGTGCGGCATCCGGCGCATCTCGGCGATGCCGAAACGGAATGGCATCCGCGTCTCCACGGATTGGATACAGCCGCGGGCTTCGCGGATTTTTATTTTCGGAGGGTTCATGGTTCCTTCTCGCCGGGGCGGGTTTGCGACAGGATTCCGGTCGCCGCGGCCATTGTCTTGACCGCGTCGCCGAAATGGGACGACGGCCGCGTCCCGGCGCGCACCGCGTCGAGGAATTCCCGGCTCTTGGCGTGGAAGCCGCCATAGACATGGATCTGGTCCGAGCCGCTGACCTCGCGGGTGTCGAACTCCGCGCCGGTCGTGTCGCCGTCCGCGTGGAGGCGTCCCTTGCCCTCGTGTTCCAGTTCGGCGCAGATGCCGGGGGCGTGGATCTCGATGTCGAAGATGCGCCGTCCGCTGCTCCAGCTGTTGACGAGCAGGCCGGTGGCGCCGGTATCGAATTCGATCAGGGCGCTGATGAAATTGATGTCGGGCGTGCCGACCCGCCGGGTGACACTCTGGATACGGACGATCTCGCCGCCGCAAAGCCAGCGCAGCGTGTCGATCGAGTGCACGCCGTCTTCCATCATGTGATCAGCCGCGCCATGCAGCGGGCTGGCCGCGCATTTGTAGAAACGGCAGACCGCATGGACAATGGGACCGCGTTTGCGGCATTCGTCGTAAAGTTTCACCGCAAGCGGGGTGCTCCGTCGCTGGAAGCCGACTTGCGTGATGCAACCGTGTTTGTCCGCCAGCCAGGCCAGGTTTTCGGCCTGGTGAAGCGTCAGGCCCATCGGTTTTTCGATGAAGAGATTCAGCCCGCGCGTGAGGCAATCGACCCAGATGTCATACATGTGATGGGACGGACCGATCACGTAAACGGCATCGGGCGCGGTCGCCTCCAGCATGGCGCGGTAGTCGGTGTAGCGTTTGTTTACGCCGAACCGGTCGCCGACGAGTTTCAGTCGTTCGGGGTTCATGTCGCACATCGCGGCGATTTCGATGCCGGGCATCGACGCGAGCGACGGATAATGCATGGCCGTCGCCAGTTGCCCGGCGCCGATCATGGCAACGCGAAGTGGTTTATCAGATACAACAAAATGTGTTTTCATGATTTCTGTCTCGGAAGATGTGTGTGTGGGGGGGGGGGGGAGATGAATTATGTATTATGAAA
>JAISAX010000702.1 GCA_031266495.1 Opitutaceae bacterium | reverse complement strand
CCCGCCGACCGGATTTTTACCGACAATGGCGACGGCACATTCACCTTTGCGATGGCGGCGGCCGTGCCGGAACCGGCAACGGTCGGCGGACTGCTTGCCGGAGCCGTTCTGGTATTTGCGGTAACACTACGCCGGCGCGGGGAAAGGCGGTGCTGATGAGAGACCGAAGGGGGTGAGACCGATGGGATCAGGCCGTGGTTTATCAATTTTGCATGAGAGGATAGAAGCGGTCGGAAAATACCGAACAAGCTTCACCCCATCACATCCCCGTCGGAAACGTAACAGCTTGATGATGAATCAATTGTTCTTTCCTTTCACTGAACAAATCAAACTACTTGAAAATTGACAAACTACGGCCTGACCCCTTCGGCATTTCCTCCCGTCCGCCACTCCGGCGTGGCGCGGGCTTCCAGCCCGTGTTCCGGTACTGGCGCCGGGGGGGGGAGGGCGAACAGAGAAGGGAAGAATTCATACTTTTATTTTTGGCCGAGCGCGGTGAGCACCAGGCCTGCGAAGATGAGGAGGGTGCTGGTCAGTTTGAGGTGTGTGAGTTTTTCCTTCAAAATCAGAATTCCCGATACTACTCCGATGAGGATGCTGATTTGGCGAAACGCGACCACGTAGCTGACATCGGAGGCAATCTGCATCGCCAGCAAAACCAGCACGTAAGCGGTCGTGGAGGCCGGTCCCGACATCAGCGGATAACGCAGCGATTCCTTGCGAATAATCCGGAAATTGAAGGTTTCCCGGCGCGAAAACAACAGGTGCAAGAGGAGGAAGCCCAGGATCGCCAGATTCTCGAAAGCGATATAAAAGAGCGCGGCCTGAACCGGAGGAAACACCTGCGCACCGTCCGTTTTCAGTAGCGCCAGCGCCTGGCTGTCGATGATTGAATACGCGGTGGTGGCAAGGGCCGCGATTACCATAAAGAGAAACGGGAGGCGGAGATACTGTCTGATGAGGTTCACCTTGAGGGCAGTCAGGGGCAGAATCATACATCCCGCCGCAATGATGACCATCCCCGTCAGCGAAAGCGCGGAGAGAGATTTGCCATAGCCAAGCAGCCCGCAGGCCAGCGGCACCAGCAGCACGGGCAGCGCCCGCACAACCGGATACGCCAGCGAAATGTCATTCACCCGGTAAGCGTTCCCCAGGCTGATGTAATACAACGCCTGAAAAAAGCCGGTGGCAATCAGGAGTCCCCACACGGGCGGTGGCACCTCTCCAAGACGTGGGGCAAACCATATGTAGAGCGGCGTCATTACGGTGATCGAGCTGCCGGTGGAGAGGACGAAGAACGCGGCGGACGGAGTCTTCGATTTGCAGGCGAGGTTCCAGCCAGCGTGCAGTACGCAGGAGGCCAGAACCAACAGGATGGCGGTGAACGGCATGGCGAAGGACGAACGGCAAATGGCGAACGGGCATCAAGGCGCTTCCGGCGAAACCGGGCCGGAAGCGCAATGGGGAAATAACTACGCGCGTTGGTTACGACAGAAACGCTTCTTCGATCACGCATCCCTCCCAGTGTTCGCTGAGTGGCAGGCCCAGGACATGCGCAAGGGTGACGCAAGTGTCGTAGATTCGCACGGGACCGGTGATCTGGTGGCCGCGTCGAACATTGGCGCCGTGCAGTATCCAGGGAATCGTCATGTCTTCCGCCATGTCAGTGCCGTGTGTTTTCCCGTGTCCGCCGTGATCGCTCAGGACGAGCGTGCATGTTTCCGCAGGATTCCAGAGGGTGGCGAGTTTATCCAGGACCATGCCGAGGCAGCGGTCGGCATGTGTAATGGATTCCAGATACTCAGGACTCATCCAGCCGTAAGCGTGTCCCACGGCATCGGTGCCGCCGAGGTAGAGGAAGAGGAGATTCAGATCGAGCGACTCCAGCATGGAACAGAGGATACGCATCTGTTCGGGTTCGCTGCGCAGATAGCTGTCTTCCTTGTTCTTTTGGTAATTCGGGTGCTTGTAGAGGAAGGCGAGGTTGAGGCTTTCGGGATCGGCCACATCGCGCAAGGGCTCCCAGTTGTAGCAAAAGCCGGTGGCGAGGCCGTTGCGGTGAGCGACTTCCAGCAAGCTCGGCACCGGGCGCACCAGGGGATGGAAAGTGTTGGTGGTGATGCCGTGGCGCGGCGTATCCACACCGCGGAGCATGGAGGTGTGGCAGGTGAGGGTGCTCGACGGGAGCACGGTGCGCGCCTTCCACGTGCAGGCGCCTTCGGCCACGAGGCGGTCGATGGTCGGCGTTGAGGTGGCCTGGATGGCGTCGGGACGAACACCGTCCAGGGAACAGAGGAGAACTTTTTTCGCAGGCATGGGATGTGATGTGATGTGATCGATTGTTTTCTGACAAAATGCACGCGCCGGATTTGGCGGTGCGGTCCGACACATGCGCTTCCCACCGGGGCAGCGTCAACGGGATTTGACTGTTGGAAAAAACCGACACAATGGGGGAATGGATATCGTGAAACAACTCGGTGAATTGGGTTTCGGCGCGAAAAAAGCCTTGCTTTATAATACGCTGTTGCAGGCGCGTTCCGGCTCGGCGGCGGATTTGGCGGAGGCGGCGGGCATCAAGCGCACAACTATTTATGAGTTGCTCGATGAACTGGTGGCCGACGGGCTGGCGGTAGTTGGTTTTTCAGGACGAAAGCGCGTCTATACGGCGACGCAACCGGAAAATCTGCAACTGCGCCTGGAGCGCCAAAAGACGTTGCTGGACGAGTTGCTGCCCGATCTGAATGTGCTTTTCAACCGCACTCCGCACAAGCCGCGCGTGCGCTACTACGAGGGGATGCAGGGCGTGAGGCAGTTTCACGACGAGTTGCTGCAAACCCCGTCCAGGGAGTATTTTTATTTTGGATCCATGCAGGGATTGGAGGGCGTGGTCGGACGGCGTTACCTGAAGAGTTTTGTGCGCAGGCGGGTGGAGAAAAATATCCGGGCACATGCCATTCGGATACGCGAACAGGAGATCGATGAGCCTTTGCTGATGCCGGGCGACGAATTGCACCGGGAGGTGCGCTATATTTCGCTGCCCCAGGCGGCGAGCGTGGTGAACATGACTTTGTTCGACGGCAAGGTCGCCATCGTCGCCAGCACCGGCGAAAACTACGCGCTCATCATCGAGAGCGAGGGCCTTTTTACCTTGCTGAAGCTCATTTGGGATTACCTCTGGGACATCGCGGAAAAATGATGTGGCATTCCGTCGGAAATGTCCGACGCATTTTTTTTATCAATCCGGACGCAATCGGTAAAAGAAACACGATGGTTCTTCGCCGTTTCCAGTGGGTGAACGATTCATTGAACCACGAATGACACGGATGAAGATTCCAAACCAACCGCGAATGGATGCAAATAGACGCGAGGAATCGCTCGTACATCTGCGCATGGCTCATTCGCATGACGGCAAGGTAGCACATTGGCCGCCGGTCTGTCGTCCGGAGAATTTCGGGGCAATTTTCGAAAAGTTTTCCGGTGGATGGTGGAAACTGCGGGGGGGGGGGGGGGGGTGGGGGGCACCGCGTAATTTCAGTCCTTGACTGAAGGTACGCAAAGCCAGGATTTGCAGGCTCAGACTCCCCATTTTCCGGACCTCGTCGAACCCTGTCGAAACCCGTCGAACCGTGCAGGGGCGTCGCTGTGCGGGGTCGGATCACCGGTCCGCCCTGGCGCACGCCCCGACGGTGCTGGCAGGACAGGTGTTTCCCAACCGATACCGGCGCGGCGTGGTTTTGAAAAACGCCCGGAAACGCTCATAAAAATGCCCCATGTTTTCGAATCCGGCCTCGTATGCGATGTCGAGGATGTCGCGGCTGGTCGTGGTGAGCAGCCGCGCCACGTGGTCCAGGCGCGCCCTCGCTACCTGTCGCTATCCGTCGTTCCGTGTACCTTCCGTGAATAAATCCTGAACTGATCAATAAGGACTTGTTCTATATCGCCGGTTATCGGGTTATTATTTGATATGGAGTCTCAAGTTCACAGATTCCGGGCTTTCGGAAAGCCCGCTGATCCGGTCGGACGGTTTGTTGGTCCATAGGCTCAAGCCAGTGCGACTGCGGCGGTTTTTTCTCCGTCAACCTGTAAAAAAACCAATGAAGAAATCAGCACTCGTCTCCTTGCTCGCCGCAGGAATTCTGGCCGCACCGGCCATCGCCCAGGAAGAAACCGTTTCGGACGCCCCTCTCGCCAAGTGGGGTCCGCGCATCTGGCTCGAGGAGCAGGGCATCACGCCCTGGCTCACCGTGACCGGAGAAGCCTGGAATATCCCGACCGGGGGCAATCAGCACGGCAACCTCTGGAACGTGTTTTTCGACTTCGGCTTCGAGGTCGATCTCGGCGCTTTCGGCGGTCCGGCCACGGCTAAAATCGTCGTCCAGGCTCATGCCCGCGAATCGCGCGACAGCCGCGGCGAACTCGCCGACACTGGCTCCGCCAATCCGGCCAGCGGCAACTTTGCCGGCGATGGCTGGCGCATGTTCAACGTCTTCTACCAGCAGAGCTTCAAGGACGGCATCTATGACCTGAAGATCGGCCAGATCGCGGCCGACGACGATTTTATGGGCTCCGAATATTCCGGGCTGTTCATGAATTCCTCCTTCGGGGCGATGCCGTCCATCGTCGGTGCCTCGGGGGCCGGCGCTGACGGGATGGGTTATGCCGCTTATCCGGTGGCCTCGCCCGGCGTATGGTTCAACTGGACCCCCAACGAAAAATACTCCTGGCAGACCGGCATCTACCACGGCGGTCCCGGCGAGGATGTGCACGGCAACCATGGTTTCGATTGGGAAAGCCTCTCCGACACGGGCATCCTCGTTTTCACCGAGGGCGCTGTGAATTTCGAAATCGCGGGCAAACCCTCGACCTTCCGGCTCGGCGGCTCGTTTCACACGAAGACGTTCGACAACTTCAAGACCGGCGACACCGAATCCAATGTCTGGAACCTGTACGCCGTCCACGACCTCGCGCTGACGATGGCCGGCGAGGACTCCGTGGCCCTCGGCGCGTTCTGGCGTTTCGGCATCACGCCCGACGAGGACGTGGCCACGGCCTTCATCTACGCCGATGCCGGGCTCAACTGGTTTGCGCCCCTCGCCAGCCGTCCCGACGACGTGGCTGGCCTCGCGGTATCCTGGACGAAACTCGGCAGCGACTTCGCCAATACCGGCAATGACGGCGATGCGTTCGAAAACAAAAACGAGTTCACCATCGAACTGACCTACCTTGCGCAGCTCACCTCCTACTGGTCGATCCAGGGAGACATCCAGTACGTGATCAACCCGGTCGGCTCCACGCGCGATGCCCTCGTTCTCGGCCTGCGCACCGAGTTCTCCTTCTGAGCATGCGGCCCGGCTCGCCTGTCAGCAGGCGAGCGCCTTTTCCTCATCCCTGAAAACCCGTCGCCGGCCAGTCCCTCTGGCCGGCGTTTTTGTAGCAACAAGGGGCGCGCACTTCACGGGCGCCCCTTGTTGCTATAAAAACGACGGCTGCGTAACACCATTTTATTATTGAAGTTACGCAGGCGGGAGCCGGAGCTGCGGCATTCCTGCCGCTGCGACGACGCGAAGCGTCGCCAGTTTGAGAGGCGGTGAGGCGAGGCGCAAGGGACGAGGCGCTTCGCGCCTCGTCGCAGCGGCAGGAATGCCGCCGTTCAGGCTCCCGCGTAACTTCAGTCAGTAACTGAAGTTACGCGGACGGCCTTGAAGTGGCACGGGCTTCCAGCCCGTGGACGACGCGCAGCGTCGCCCTTTGCCACCAGGCAAGATCATTTGTTTGAGAGAATGACAGTTGTTTACAGTGAATGACACGAAGGTGAGCAGGGAG
>JAISAX010000607.1 GCA_031266495.1 Opitutaceae bacterium | reverse complement strand
CCCGCGGCCCGGCGGGCCTTGCATTTAAGTATGGGATTTGGTCCGCTCCAGTTGAATCCCCCCCCTCCCCTTCCCCCCCCCCCCCCCCCCACACACACACACACTCTCTCTCTCTCTCTCTCCAACCCGCCAACACACCAACCGCCAACACACCAACACCAAACCTCATGAAAACCGACAAAGACATCCGTCGCATCCGTTACCTCCAACGCAGCACCACGCTGGCCGCATTCGCGACCTTTGCCCTCGGCCTCGCCGCCTCCCGGGGCGCCGTCCCCCTGTATGAATTCACGTTCAATGATCCGGCCAACGGGACGCAAACCGCCAACTCCGGAACAGCGAATACGTTTGCCAACATGAACAAGTATGGGACATCCGCGTCCGCGTCCGACCGGATTGCCGCCGACCTTCACGGGGCCGACGCAAGCGGCGTTTCCGGCAAACCGGGCGACTACGCCTTCGCCACCGGCGCGGACAGAATGAGCAATATTGGCGGAACCAACGGACAAGGCGGCACGGTTATTTTGACGGACGCCTGGGCCTCGCTCAACGGCCTGCGCTCCTGGACCCTCCAGGGCTGGTACAAGACGGAGGCCGCCTTGCCGACAGGAGGCAACAGCGTGCCCCTGTTCACGCTCGATACACGACTGACGATCGGCTTCAGCGCCGGCGCGTTTTCCATCACTTCGGCTGTCGCCGCCAACCAGGGCGCGGACGGAGGCACGACCGGCAATAGCCTGACAAGCACGGCTCCCGTTCTCTACACGGAGTCAGCCTGGGTGTTTGTTGCCGTCACCTGGGATGGCGCCACGGGACTGTTGTCTCTCTATGCCGGCACGGAAAACGACAAAACAGTGGCGCCGGTCACAAGCGCCTCGATCGCCTCGGGGTATCTCGGCCTCCGGCAACCGGACGCCACGCATCCGGAACGCGACATCGTTATCGTGGGGGACGGGACGGGCTACAACCGTCCCTTCAAAGGCCTGATGGATAACGTCCGTATTTATGGTGACAGAACAGGATCCGGCGGAGCACTGGCCCTGACGGCCCTCCAGTCGCTCATGACGGCGGACCTTGCCGGCCCGGTGATTATCCCCGAGCCTGCGAATGCGTCGGCGCTCGCGGGCGCGGTATTTTTGCTTGTCGGCGCACTCCTGTATCGCCACCGCTGCCACCACCGCCACCGCCGCTGCCACCGCCATGACTGACCATCCGGCCCGGCCATGCGCACCATGCCGTCAGCGCCATGCCGTCAGCGACCTGCACACCGGGCATAATTTCTCCGGCTTTCCACTTGCGCAGCCAGCCGTGCGGACGCAACCCTCCGTGAAACCACACCCATGCCCAAGCGCACCGACCTGAAATCCATCCTCATCATCGGCGCCGGTCCCATCGTGATCGGCCAGGCCTGCGAGTTCGATTACTCCGGCACCCAGGCCTGCAAGGCCCTTCGCGAGGAAGGATACCGCGTCATCCTGGTCAACTCCAACCCGGCCACCATCATGACCGATCCGGAATTTGCCGACGTCACCTACATCGAACCGCTCACGATCGGGATGCTCGAAAAAATCATCGAAACAGAAAAACCCACCGCCCTCCTCCCCACCCTCGGCGGACAAACCGCGCTCAACCTCTCGATGCAGTTGCACGAAACCGGCATCCTCGAAAAACACGGCGTGGAGATGATCGGCGCCAAACCCGCCGCCATCGCCAAAGGCGAGGACCGCGAACTCTTCAAGCAAGCCATGCTCCGCATCGGCCTCGACGTCGCCCGCTCGCGCACCGTCAGGACGATGGACGAAGCCCGCGCCGCCGCCGAAAAAATCGGCGCCTACCCCCTCATCATCCGCCCCTCCTTCACCCTCGGCGGCAGCGGCGGCGGCATCGCCTACAACAAGGAAGAATTCGAACAAATCGCCGCCAACGGCCTCGACCTCTCGCCCGTCCACGAAGTACTCATCGAGGAAAGCCTCCTCGGCTGGAAAGAATACGAGATGGAAGTCATGCGCGACCACAAGGACCAGTGCGTCGTCATCTGCTCGATTGAAAACCTCGACCCCATGGGCGTGCACACCGGCGACTCCATCACCGTCGCCCCCGCCATGACCCTCACCGACAAGGAATACCAGGCCATGCGCGACGCCTCCTTTGCCGTCATCCGCGAAATCGGCGTCGAGACCGGCGGCTCCAACATCCAGTTCTCCCTCGACCCCCGGACCGGCCGCCAGGTCGTCATCGAGATGAACCCCCGCGTCTCCCGCTCCTCCGCGCTCGCCTCGAAAGCCACCGGCTACCCCATTGCCAGGATCGCCGCCAAACTCGCCGTCGGCTACACGCTCGACGAACTGCGCAACGACATCACCCGGCTCACCCCCGCCTCCTTCGAGCCGACGATCGACTACGTCGTCACAAAAATCCCCCGCTTCACCTTTGAAAAATTCCCCGGCGCGGACGCCACCCTCACCTCCGCCATGAAATCCGTCGGCGAAGCCATGGCCATCGGCCGCACCTTTAAGGAATCGCTGCAAAAAGCGCTCCGCTCGCTCGAAACCGGCGCGCGCGGCTTCGGCGGCGGCGGCAAATACGGACAGGACACCGCGCCCGACGACAAACTCATCCGCACCCGGCTCGCCACGCCCAACGCCGAACGCATCTTTTACATCCGCTACGCCTTCATGGCCGGCTACACCGTCGAACAGATCTTTGACCTCTCGAAAATCGACCCCTGGTTCCTCGCGCAACTCCGCGAAATTTACGAACTGGAATGCGAAATCAAAACGCACGCCACTCCCTCCCCCT
>JAISAX010000565.1 GCA_031266495.1 Opitutaceae bacterium | reverse complement strand
CTCCCGCCCCCCCCGCCCCTTTGCAGGCCACGGAAGACGCCGGGACGATCACCCTGAACCTGAACGGACGCGCCTGGCGCATTTCCAAAAAAAACTTTCCCGGGTTCGAACTGACCACTCTCGACGGACGCCGTTTTGTTTCCGGCACCCTGCCGCCGGAGATCGTCGAAATCGAAAGGAACGGACCATTGCATGCCATCGTCCACATGCGCGGACGCCTCCCCGAAACCGGAAAGAAAAGAGAAAAACCTGTTCCCGGCAGTGGTGTTGTCTGGGACTGCCGGTTTCACGCCTTTGCCGGGAGCGACCTGCTCGAAGTGGAAACGAGTTACGAGCAGCAGGAACACATCTCGCATCTCGCCATTCGCTCCATCGGGCTGACGCTGCCCGTTTCCCCCGCCGCTCCCGCCGCCGATCCCGTCCAGGTCGCCCTTGCCGCCGGCGGCGAACTGGAGCTGCCCCCGCCCCCGTCCGACGGCGACCTCGTCCTCACCCAGTTGCACCAGTATTTTGGCGAAGGCCGCTACGACCTCGTCATCGACACCGGGAGCACCTCGCGGCGACGGGAAAACACCAGGGCCACCGGCGCCGTCCGGTTTCCCGATATCGCGGTTGCCGTGGCCGATTTCGACAACATGAACCCCGCCGCCATCGCCTGGAGTCCGGGCCGCGTGACCATTTACGCCCAGCCGCCGCGCCACGCCACCTATGTCGAACTCCCCTTCGGTATCAGCCAGACATTACGCCACCTCCTCGCGCCGCCCACCCGCGCCGGCTGGTCCGCGGTCCGGGCGCGCGCCGCCAATCCCCTCCGCGTGTTCCCCGACCCCGCCCACGTCGCCCGCACCGGAGTCTTTGGCGGCCCCTGGCTCACAGCCGGCGAGGCGATGGAAAGATTCCCCCTCTTCGAACGCCCCCTGCGGGAGTTTTTCTCCACCTTCGCCCGTGATATCCAAAGACAGGATACGACGGGCGGTTTCGACTTCGGCGATGCCGGCAACCCCGGCGGATGGAAAAACAACGAAACCTCGCTGATCGAATCGCTCTTCCTGCAATACCTGCGCGGCGGCGACCCGGCCCTCTTCCGCCGGGCGTCCATCATGGCGCGCCAGTTCCGCGACACGGCCATCCTGCACGCGGGGACCAACTCCAAATGGATCCAGACACATGCCGCCGGACTCCACACCAACGGCCACTGGCACGCCGGCCATTACTGGACCACCGGCCTCATCGCCCACTACCTGCTCACCGGCGACAAGCGCTCCCTCGAAACCGTCCGCGGCGCCGCCGCCGGACTCCTCTCGCGCCACAAACTCCGCTACACCGGACGCGAACGCGCCCGCGTTCTCCTGCACCTCGCCGAGCTGTATGAACTGACTCACTACAAAATCCTGCGCGCCGCATTCGGCACGCACCTCGCCCACGACGTCCCCCTCGAAACCGGCGCCTACTACGCCGGACTCGAAATCGTGGCGCTGGAAAAAGGCCGTTCCGTTTTCGGGCGCCTGCCCGCGCTCGCCAACCGCCTCGCCAACCGCCTCGAAGCGTACGAAAAACACCTCCGCGACAAAGGCGCGTGGCCACTCGAAACCATCGGCGAGGACCGCGATCATTTTCTTTACCAGGCAGCCGCCGCGCTCGCGGCCCGCACCGGCGAGGCGGCTTTCCTGCGTGCCGTCGCCGACCGGATGGCCGCCCAGGCGTTGAGCGCGCACGGCATGGGGATCAACGCCGTGCGCGGGGCCGCCTGGCTCTGGCAGGCCGAACGCCTGGGCGTGCCTCTCTCGCCGCTCACCCCCGCGCACCCGGCGGGCATTGCCCTTCTCACCGGACGCGCGGGCGGACAGCATGACGCCACCCTCACCTTCCGCATTCGCCCCGCCACCGGCGCTTCCTCACCGGCCGTCGTCCGGCTCTACAAACAGATCGGTTTTCGCGCAGGCAAAGGCGCGTCCGACGACGTTCTGGCTTACCGGCTCGTTTCCGGCAATGCTCCCGTCCGCGCTTCCGGCAACGTTCCCGTCGCCGAACTTGCCGCCGAACTTGCCGCCGGAACCCTTGCCGGGCCGCGGTTCAGGGTACTCGACTTGCCGCCGCTCCCCGCCTCATCCGTTCCCGACGCCCGCCTCACGCTCCATTGTGGCGGCGATGCCCAGGCGGAACTCTCCGTCTCCCATGCGTCCGTGTCACTGGCCGCAGACGACTGGCTCTTCTTTCGCCAGCACCGGCACGGCAACGGATTTGTCCGCTTCGACATCACGCCGGCGACGGCTCCGGCGACGGCGGCGGCAACGGCGGAGATCGTCATTGCCCTCGACTGGCGGTTTGCCGATCCCGGCTCCGTTGCCGCGGTGGAATTGCTGGATCCGCAAGGCAAGGTCATCGCCCATGCCCGCCGGGCTCGACCTCTGGGTGCGGACTGGGAGGATACGGGGGTTCCCTACGAGGACCCGTCGCACCTTGTGCTGCATCTGCCGCCCGGTGCTGATAGCGCGGCTCCCCTGCGCATGGAAATGCAGGCGGCAAAATGGCTCGGCTGGCGCGTGGAAACCGGTCTGAAAGAACCGTGGCTGGGTGTTCCGGACAGCCAGCCGGCACAGCCCTGAACGGCAGCGTAGGCAGGACAGGGATTGGTTTTGCAAAATTGTCTGTCAAAAGCGGACGATTGTCTGTGATTACCAGACTGATGTTACGCACGCCGACCGTAGCTTCGGATTTCTTATTTCCCCTTCCCGCTCCCCGGCGTTTCCGCTTTTCATGGCGTCCACGCCCATGCCCATGCCCATGCCCATGCCGCCTGCCAGCAACGTCAGCAACGTCAGCAACGCCAGCAACGTCAGAAAAAAAATCCGTCTCGACGAGCTTCTCGTCGTCCGCGGCCTCGCCGAATCCCGTTCGCAGGCCAGGGCCCTCGTCATGAGCGGACGCGTCCGCCACGGCACCGAACGGCTCGACAAGCCCGGCAAGGTTTACGCCGGCGACATCGCTCTCGTCCTCGACCGGCCTCCGCGCTTCGTCTCGCGGGGCGGCGAGAAGCTGCAAGGGTTCATCGACCGGTTCGGCCTCGACCTGCGCGGGGCGCACCTGCTCGACGTCGGCGCCTCGACCGGCGGTTTTACGGATTGCGCCCTCCAGGCCGGCGCCGCCTCCGCCGTGTGCGTGGACGTGGGCCGCGCGCAACTCCATGCCCGGCTGCGCGGCGATCCGCGCGTCACCAATCTCGAACAGGTCAACGCCCGCCACCTCCGGCCCGGCGACCTGCCGCGCCCCGCCTTCGATGTCGTGGTCATGGACCTGTCGTTCATCTCGTTAAAGAGCGTGCTGCCCGCCATCTGGCCCTTCGTCTCTCCCGGCGGCGGCGGTGGCGGCGGTGGCGGCGGCACGCTCGTGGCGCTCGTGAAACCGCAATTCGAGGCCGGCAAGGCCGAGGTGGACAAGGGCCGGGGCGTCATCCGCGACCCGGCGGTCCGGGACGCCGTCCTCGCCGACATCACCGCCTTCGCCCTCGCCACGCTGCCGGGCGCCACACTCGCCGGTTCGATGGATTCCCCCATCACCGGCGCCGACGGGAACCGCGAGTTTTTGATCGGCCTGCGAAAGGCGTGACGCCGCCGGCTGTCTCCCGCACACCCGCGCACCTGCGCACCTGCGCAAACGTGCAGGCCCAGGATTGTGCTTCCATCGACCATCAATTGCTTTATTGGAAAAGCCCATGAACTCCTCCCCCGTTCCACAACGTCGGTTCCTGTCCATCCTCATCGAGGCGATTGATCCCAAGGCTACTGTCACCGCCTTTCTCGCGGGCTGGGCAGCCTGGATCGCGCTCATCCTGCTGTCGGGACTGGCCGGCAACACCGCCGGCGCCACCACCGCCGGCAACGTGACCACCGGTTATTCTCTCCTGGAGATTTTCGAGAACCACTGGCAAAGCGCCTTCTTCGGGAGCGCCGCCATCGTCCTCCTGGCCGGCATTTACCAGAACGCCAAACGGCGGCTCCCCTGGCATGCGGCCTTTACCAACATCATCCTCTATGTCGGCCCGATGGCCCTCGTGCTGATCGGGTTCGCGGTGCTCGATGCGCTCCACAAAAACCACCCGCTCGCGCGCGACATGCACCAGACGATGGGGATTGTCCTCGTCCTCTTTTACCTGCTCGGCATCGGCTACCTCCGCGTGAAGGCGCGTCGCGAGAGCAGCGAATCCCTCTCCGCCTTTCTCCTGCCCACCTACGTGGTGGCGGTGCTCTTCGTGGGGCTCTCCGTGTTCCAGGTGCTCAACTCCGTCGAGTACGTTTATCGCAACGCCTTCTGGCTCACCGTGCAAACCGTCGAGACCAGAGGCGGCAAGGTGCACATCACCGGCACGCTGCATGTCAACAAGGCGGCCCCCTACATCTGCTCGGCGTATCGCAACGACATGATCGACACCCCCGAGACCGACTCCGGCGAGACGCTCATCGTCTGGGAAAACGCCTCGCCGGCCGCCGAAGGCGACTATGCCTTCCGGATCACCTGCAAGGAGCGGAAAAAGGACCCCGCCATCGCGAACGGCATGCCCGAGGGTTATTACGATTACGAGCCCCTGGTCTATCTCCAGGTCAGCCTCAAGCCCGAGGACGGAAACGGCTACCCCAGGTCGGTCAAGTCGCTCCCGATCAGCACATGGGAAATCGCGGACTACGCCCCCCCCTCCCCCCCCGAAGGACAAAAAAAAGCTCGCCCGGAAACCTCCCCGCACCCGGATTCTTGAAATCCGGCGCGCTCGAAAACCTCCCCGCACCCCGGATCCATAAACCACTTTCACTCGAAAAGCTCCCCGCGCCCAAAAACAACCCTGAAAAAAAAGAAAAAACACGCAACCTCAACCCACGACCCCATTGCGGCGCGAAGCGAAAACATCCACCGCAAGGCAGTAATCAGCTGA
>JAISAX010000465.1 GCA_031266495.1 Opitutaceae bacterium | reverse complement strand
CGCGATTTGACCTTGTGACGCTTGCCGGACTGAATGGAGATGGGTATCTCGCGCCACCGCTGCCGGTGGGCCGCTTTCGGGATACTCCCGCAAGCCCCACCGCAGAAGTGGCCGGGAAGGCGTCCCTGTGACGCCCACGTCCCGCCGATGCCACATTCCCTCCAGATTCATTCGTCAGTTGACCGCCGCGGAGCGCCACACACCGTCCGCCACGCGCCACCGCTCCAGCCGCGTGGCACGGGCTTCCAGCCCGTGGACGTTGCCTCACCGCGTGGCACGGCCATCCTGGCCGTGGACGGCGCATCGCGCCGCCCGACGCGCGAAGCGCGCCCCGTAGCGCAGGCATCTTGCCTGCCATCGTTTCTCCTGGCGCGAAGCGCCGCTTCCATCTTCCGCCCGGCGAACAAAACTCACCGCGCTTCGCGCTATTCACAAAAATGCAGGCAGGAAGCCTGCGCCACACCCGGTTTGGACTTCCGCCCCCGGGCGAAACCCTGCCCCGCGTCCCGTTTGCCCCGCAGCCCGCAGGCGCAACCCTGCCCCGCACCCGAATCCGATCTCCGCCCGCAGGCGAAATCATCCCCGGCGTCCCGCCCGGACCTCCGCCTGCGGGCGCAACCCTGAACTTTGTAAAAACCCTCCCGCCGCCCGCTCCCGGAAACCCGTCCCGCACCCAATCATCACCGCATAACACCATGAAACTGCACGTCATAAGACTCAGCCACCTGCGCAACGAGGAAATGTACCAGTTCCAGACCGACCTGCTCGGCCTCATCAAGAACAGCGAACCCGTAAAAACCGGCCTCGGTGACGCGCTCTATGGCGAGTTCAACCGCCTGCGAGCCGCCGCCGACGTCGCCCTGCAACCCGCCCGCAAGAGCGCCCTCACCCCGATCCTCGCTGCGGAAGACGCCCAACGCGACCAGCTCTACGGAGCCCTGCGCGACCTCGCCACCCTCTACGCCGGGCGCCACTACGAAGCCAACAAACGCCCCGTGGCCGCGCAACTCCTCGTCACGCTCGACAAGTACAAGCGCGACATCGCCACCGGCACCTACAACGAGGAAACCGCCGCCATTACCAACCTCGTTGAAGACCTGCAATCCCCCACCTTGGCCGCCCCGCAGGTGGACACCCTCGGACTCAATGCCTGGGTGGACGCCCTTGCCAACGCCAACAACAAATTCGTGACGGACCTCGCCGCCCGTTACGCCGAGACCGCCGCTCGCCCCGATGTCGGAGCGATGCGCGACCTGCGCCCCGCCATCGAACAAAACCTGCGCGCCATCTTTGAGAAAGTGAACGCCCTCTCGCTGACCGCGCCCGATGCCGCCGCCGCCACGGCGATCGACACCTTTATCGCCGCGCTCAACGCCCGCATCGACTATTATGCCCGTGCCGCCGCCCGCCACGGCAAACGCAAAACCCCCGGCGATCCCTCCCCCGGCACCGACGCCGACGCAGGCGACGAAACCCCCGCCCCCGGCAACGGAGCCGGCAACACCAACACCGGCGGAGCCGGAGCCGGGGCCGGCAACGGCGAAGCCGAAATCACGATCCCCGTGCCGCTCGAAGTGGATGTCACCGCCACCGCCCGCGCCAAAAAAACCTGACCCTCCCGCGCCACCCGCCTACGTCCGCAGTCCACAATCAAAAATCCGCAATTCCTTGTCCTACCTATGAAACTACAAAAACAAACAACCCGTTGCGCGTCCCCGTTCTGGCGGGCGCTGCCCGTCGCGCTCACCGGCACCGGCCTTGCCAAGTACGTCCGCCTCTTCCTGCTGGCCTTCCTCGCCTCCCTCGCCACCGCCCAACTGGCTGAGGGTCAAACCACCATAACATTCGACAAAAATGGAGGCACCGGAGGCACCAACAGCGTCGTGGGCATCTACGGAGAGTACCTGCCGAGCGCGACCGCGCCGACGAAGGTCGGCTACTCCTTTAATGGTTACCAGGACAATGCGAATGGCGCCGGGAACTATTATTATGACTCGAAGATGACCCCTGTCAAAAAGTGGGACTCAACGTATACTGGCACCCGTACGCTCTACGCGTCTTGGATCCCTAATACGTACAAAGTGACATTCAACGCGAACGGCGGAACCACCGCGAGCCCCGCGAGCAAGAACGTCAGGTATAACAACAAGTACGAAACCCTCGCCAGCACTACGCGTCCCGGCTACACGTTCGACGGCTGGTACACCAAAGCAAGCGGAGGCACGCAAGTGCTCGACACCACAACGATGAACACGGCAGAGGACCACACGCTGTGGGCGCATTGGACGGCCGAGCCAGCGGCGAGCATCGACAGCTTTACGGTCACGGACAACAATCCCGACGAGCCGGGTGCGATGATCATTGCGAACCCGACGAGCGGCACCGCGCCGCTGGCCACCACGCTCATGTGGGGGACGAGCAATGCGGCCTCGGTCAGTGTGAGCGGCCCCGGCATGACGACCTCGACCGATGCCAGCGGCAGCCAGACCGTGACCGGCCTCGCGGCAGGCACGCACACGTACACCGTAACGGCGCAGTCGCAGACCAGCGCGACCCTCTCATGGAGCGTCACCGGAGCGAGCACGCTCACGCTCGTCCTGCCCGGCGGCAGCACCGTGCCCGTCACCGGCGAGACGAGCTACCCGGCGACCGTCGCAGGCAACTACACGCTGAAAGCGGCCAACGCGTTCGGAACCGAAGTTACCAGCGGTCCCGTGACGGCGACCTTCCCTGCCGCGAAGACCGCGAGCGTGACGATCACGGTCACCGACCCGCAGCCCGTGATCCCGCCGAAGATCGACGACGGCACGATTGTGGTGATCCCCGATCCGACGAACCCCGGCGGCATCATCATCGGCGGCGAGATCGGTGCCGGCGAGGAGAACTCCGGCCAGTCGCAGGAGTTCGATCTGGCGAAGATGCAGGTGGTCACCACGACCGATCTGCGCACCACCAGCGAATGGCCTGTGGCCGTGGAGAACACCCACTACACGCTTACGCTCAACGACGACAAGACGGCGTTCACGCTCGTCATCGCCCCGCTGGCCGGAGGCGAAACGGCCCGGTTCTACCGCGTGGTCACGAGCACTCACGCGTTCAACCCCGACGGCACCCCGTCAGCGGAGGCAGGCGCCGCCGTGATCTACAACACGACGATTGCCGGCCAGACCCGTGTCACCGTCCCCGCAGGCAAGATAAAACTGGTCGCCAACCAGTTCGACGGTCCAAACACCGTTGCCGACCTGTTCGACGCCCTGCCAGGTCGCTCGACGGTGGGCATCGTGGATATGGACGAGGCTTCCCCCAGCTACGGAGCCGTGCTGGCTGCCACCAAGCGCAATAACGGTAACGGCTGGTCTGCAGGTGCCGATTATGCGCTGCCTGTCGGTTATGCCGCCCTGGTGACCAACGCCAGCGCGAGCGTCGATGCGGTGCTCGACTTCGGCGGCGTAGTGCCGCGGGGCCCCACGGTGTACGCACTATCGGCACAGGCGGGCTACTTCCTGGGATCGGCCCTTCCGATGACAGTCGCCAACCCGACAGATACCGGCTATGTCCTCAGCCGTCGCGATTCCTTCGCTACGATGGATATGGAGGGTGTATTTGCAGGATTCAGTGTCAATAATGGCGGCACTGCGTGGGCCGGAGGTTTGATGCCCTCCTTCGCCATCGGCGAGGGGTATCAATATATTCCCTACGCCGATACCGTCTGGCAGCAAACACTCACGGTGATCGAATCCACTTCCATCGTACAGTGATGGGAAAACGGTTAGTACTAACAACAAAAAGCAAGGAAAATATCATGAAGAATAAGACAGCAGGAATGCTCGCTGCAGTGATTGCATTGGGAGGTGCCCTGACCAGTCAGGCCGCCCAATTGATCGTCATCAACAGTTGGGCGGATGAAAGTTATAGGGATACCAACGGCATCGTAACCTCCGCGGCTGGCTATGTGGCCACGCTGTGGTGGGGCTACCGCGACTCGACAGATCCCCTGTCGTTTGTGCAGGCGGGCGTCATGGACGAGAACGGCTGGTGGTGGGGCGACGACTCCAAATATCCGCCCGGAGATGAAGCCCTCCTCACCGGCCAGATCATGGCGGAAAAGGGTGCCCCGATCTATACGGAGGTGCGTATTTTCCAATACACACCCGGAGAGGCGATCCAGCTTTCCGATCTGTACGGGGTGCCCGGCCAGGTGTGGGGAGATTATTGGGACCTGATCCAAGGCACGCAGGTCTCCCAAGCTTGGGTCGGAGGATATGCCACGCTTAATTCGGTAGGTGGTCCGACGATGGTTTCCGGTGCCTACGATTATGTGACGAATCCGGCTGTGATGAAAGGCATCCCCGGCACCCTCGCCGTGCCGGAGTCCGCGACGTATGCGGCGCTAGGCCGGGCTGGCGGTTCTCGGCGTAGTGATGCTGCGCCGTCGCTGGCGGCGCTGAACGGCCGGAGCGGCGGCGGTTCGACGTCCGACGTTTGACGTTCGGCGTTTGACAGAAAAAGACCGCCGCTCCGGACATTTTCTCCGGAACGGGAAACAGGGATAACGTGGACCCGGCAAGGGATTGCCGGTCCATCGTAACACAAGCGTTATCCCGGTTGAGCACCCGTTCCGGAGTTTTTCTTTTTTTCCCGGAGACGCCGCCCGCAAGCGCGGAGAGGCAAACGGCCCACACGCACGGAGGCGTGTGGCAGGCTACGCGGTGAGGCAACGCGTGCCGTCCGGGGCGTCCGGAGAATCCCGCAATGAACAAAGTTTCCATGACAGAAAGACCCAAAAAGCCGCCGGCATGCATCCGCATACGGTTGCAGCAATTGACCGCCGCGCAGCGCGCGGAAGCGGAAGCGATGACGTTGCGGCTGGCGCGCGAGGAGGCGGACCAGCCGTGCCGCCTGGTGCGCGCGCGGGTGAAGGCGGCGCTGGGCTACGTGCTGTCCTACGAGATCAGCATCGCCTTGTTGTTGAAACACCGCCTGCTCAAACGGCACGTCGCGCCGATGTCGGCGTCGGTGCCGGGAGCAAGACGTCGGCGTCAGTCCGCGAGCGAGGCCGACTTGCTGGCCGGGCGTCCGGTGGGGCCGGTGAGGCTCCGGAAGCTGCTGGTGGACAACCCGGCGTTACGGGAGCGGGGTCGCGAGACGCAAAAACCCGGCGAGCGGGTGTGTCTGTTCCATAGTCCCGTAGCACTGCCGGAGGGCCGGCTGTTCCTGCATGCCACGGTGGATACTTTTGGCGGCGTGGCGACGGGGGAGTTTTATCGCGATGTGACGATGGCCACGGCGTTGGGATTTCTTGAGACGGTGGCGTTGCCGTTCTATGCCCGGAACAGGCGAAGTATCAGTCAGGTGGAGACGGGCCGGACCAGCACGTATTGCGGGTACATCGACAACCGGTTCGAGGCGCATGTGAGGCAGAGGCACGGCATCGTGCAGGAGATACGGAGCCGGGAGATGCCGCCGATGAACGGCCACGCGGAGCGGTTTTTCCGGATATTCGAGAGCGGTTTTGCGGAGCCGCGGCGGCAGGCGGGGGCCTTGTCCGTCCGGTGCGGACGGGCGACGCAGGCGGAGGTTTGTCGTTTGCGGGGGGAACTGGCGCAGTGGCTCGCCCGCTACAACGCGGAAACGCCGCTGGAAGGGTACCGGAATGCGGGCCTCCCGCCCCTGCGGTTCTGGGCGGCGGGAGCGGCGGCCTTTACTGCCAGGCCCGAACCGTCCTGAAAAATCAGCCAAGAGGCGAGACGCTGGCGCGTCGTGCGGCAGGGACTTTTCCGGCTGGAAAAGTCGAGGCCTGCCGCCCTGGCTTGAGCACCTCCGTAAAACAGATTTGTTTTCCGGGGCCAGATGCCTACTTTCAGGCTTATGCGCGCGCTCGAAGTCATAGAACAAATCAAGGCTCTGCCGGCTTCCGGACAGGCCACTGTGCTCGATTTCGTTCACCAATGGGAACGAGATGCCTCTGCTCGCTCCAGTCCCCGCCTTATCACCGAGCATAGTCGTGTCAGGCTGCTCGCTCCACTGCCCGCTGAAAACTTACGCGCCGGGGAGATCGGCACCGTCGTCCACATATATGCCGGACATGAAGCGTATGAAGTCGAGTTCATCACGCAAGATGCGCGCTCCGTCGTCAGCACCCTCGACGCGCGGCAAATCGAACCGGTGGCTGCCGCATGACACCTCCGGCCAAATTACCCCGCTCCGAAACACTTCAGGTCGATCAGGCTAAAATCCAGGATTACCTTCTCGATCTGTGCCATGCCGATGGCCGCGACAAAGCAGTCTTCTTTCACCAGTTTGGATTCATTCGCAGGGAATGGACAGTCCTCGCGGATTCCCTGAAAAGACATGGACGCATCCAGCCTGTCGTCGTCGAAAAAACCTCGGCATATGGGACGAAATACGAAGTGCGTTGCCATCTTGATTCCCCGGACGGACGAAATCCCTGTGTCACGTCTGTGTGGATACAGGAAAATGAACACCCTCCACGTCTGATCACCGTGTTGCCGCGATAAACTTTCGCCCCCCCCCCCCTGCAAAACCGTTGAAACCGATTTTTTCGAGACCGGATGCACGGCTTCTGGTAAAACAGTTGTATACCCGCCGCCCTTCAGCGCCGCCCGGCGGGCAGTGTCCAGTTTTTCAGGCCGTACTCCATCTGCGCGGCCTCGAGTTCGCGGAGCGTCTGCGCCTCGCGCAGGCGGCTGGCGCGCGCGTCGTCGCCCTCGCCCGGCGCAAGCCAGAAGGCCGTCAGCACACCGTCCTCGGCCCGGCTGTTGCGGTTCGTGTCGCGAATCGCCGATCGCAAATCGGAGCGCACCGCGTCCGGGAAAAGCTCGTCCATCACGCGCGCGAAATTCTCCGCCGAACCGCGCGGCCCCACCAGTTCGTGAAGCTGCCCGCGATAGATTCGCGAACACTCGCCGGGGCCGCCCGCAGCCACGCCGGTCAGCTCGCACGAAAAGCCCGACGGCCAGCCGTCCGACAGCGGTTCGAACACCTCGAGGCCGGGCGGCGGCGTCACCCCGACCACCGACGACAGGCGGTTGGACTCCGTCATCACCCGCTGCGACACGGGCTGGCTCGTGAGAAAACGCAGGAAATCCACCGCCCGGTCCGCATGCGGCGAGGCCCGGGTGACGCCCATGGCGTTGCCCGGCGGGATGCCGAGTTCGGAGACCGGACCGAGCACATTGCGCCCGAACTGCCGATCTTCCGGCAGAGGCACCGGCACGGTGAAGGCCGTGAGCCGGAAGGGCGTCTGTGAAATCACCGTATCCGCCTCCCAACTACCCGTTGCGAGCATGACGGCGCGGCGCTGCGTGAAGTAAAACATGCTGTCCTCGCGCTGGAGCTGGGCAAAACCCTCGACCGTCTGGCGCCCCACTTCGCCCATGATGGCGACGCCGTCCATGACGGCGGGCGTGCCGCTCCAGTTCCAGTCGCCGCGCAGGTAGCCCAGCGCCACGTCGCGCGAGAAATAGCCGAGGTTTTTCCAGGGGTTGATCTGCAAGGCCAGCTTCTGCGTCTGGCTGGCGAAGAGGTGCCGGAGGATGGGCAGGGCGTGCGTCTGCGAACCGGCGATCGGCACGATGGGCACCCCGCGCTCGCGCGCGTAGTCCCGGATACGGTGGCACAGCTCCATGAACGCGGCGTAGTCGCGGGGAGGTTCTTCCGAGCCGGTGATCTGCCGGAGCAATTCGGCGTTGGCGAAGACGCGCACGGTGCCGACCGTCAGAGGAATGCCGTAAACCTGCTGCAGCGAGGCCCGGTAGGCGGGCGCGCTGACGAGGCCGTCGATGAAGGTGTCGCGCCAGGGGACGCCTTCCAGCGGCGTGCCGGCGTTCCAGGGATTGGGTTGCTCCGTCCACGGATCGAGCGGCAGGAAGAAGCGCGCGAGAAACTCGTCGGCCTGGCCGCGGTCCATGTCGGCGATGTCGGGCGCGGTGCCGCCCACCATCTGCGTGCGCAGCCACGAGGCCCAGAGTTTGAGCGGCACGCGGATCTGTTCGACGCGCACGCCGGGGTTGAGCCGTTCGTATTCGCGGATGGCGTCGTCGTAGGAGCGCACGATGCCTTCGTGGATCGTCACGTGCGCGAAGCGGAGGTGGATGGCGGCGGCGGCGGCGGAGCCCTCGCCGCCAGCCGGGTTGTGCGCCCGGTTGAACACACGCAGGGCGGCGGTCGCGAAGGTCGCGAGCAACAGGCAAAGGCCGATCCAGGGAAGGATGCGTTTCATCGGGTGGAAAGGGGGGACGCTTCGCTAATGACGAATGCAGAATGCAGAATGTAGAATGCCGGACCGGTGGAATCACAAGAGCGGTGCGGTTTTGATCCATTCTTCATTTTGCATTGTTCATTCTTCATTGGATCGGGGGGGGGGGGGGGGAGGGAGGAAGCCACAGGGGAGGACGCAGTCGGCGACGGTTCCGGCGATGCGAACGCGGATGCGGGCGCGCCGCCAACCGCCTCCAGTTGCCGGCGGATCATGTAAACA
>JAISAX010000042.1 GCA_031266495.1 Opitutaceae bacterium | reverse complement strand
CCATTGCCTCCCAGCACCCTCAGCTCCTTCAACTCTTCTCTCTTCTTCTTCCTCTTCTTTCTCTTCATCTCTGGGTCAGAATCTATAGGGGTCTTTCTGTTGCCGATAAAAAATGCTCTTGCCTGACGTTTACCGTTATCGATGCACTGGCAGGTTCTTTTCCATATAGCTTGGACAGTCGCATCCCTACCGCAGTTCGCTCGAACGCATTCCCGATGAAAGAGGCGGGAGGTTAGGCACCGTAAGGAAATAAACAGAGCGAAGATGCGCCGGGATTGAAGAGAGAGCCAAGGAGTTGACACGGGAGTTTACCGAGGTAAATGACCGGGGCAGCGACGCTGGCTTCCTTTTCAAAACCAAGCAGATTCGCTCTAGTACCCCATAACCTCGATTTTTTCGGATACCTTTCCTCCGTGCTCATTCGGAGTAGATGCGAAACTTCGAGCGTTATGGGGTACTAGTTATTTTCTTACGGTGCCTTAGTATGAATGGTTAACCTGGGACAAGTGGCACGAGGTGGGCACGTCATTGGGATGTTCCAGTCAGACGTAGGCAAAGTTTTACCGTTATTTGAAGATAACGCCTGCGAAAACAGCATCCCCAGAGCATGAACCCACGCGCTTCGAGTGCCTGAAACGATGGCCGGGCGGGGGATGCTCTTCGCTGCGCGAGGACTTCGCTAAAATACGGGGTTGTTAGCCGAGAAGCTGTCTCATCGTGCAAATTCTCTGAAAAGCACCGTTCTTGTTGTCCTTTCATGCAACTTGGCACGCCGCGCTTATGGTTGGCTTGTAGGTGGTTTTCCTCGGAGTGGCGCGGGCGCGACGCCCGCGCCACTTTCATCGTGCCTTTTCGTGTGTTTCGTGGGCATGCTCCCGACTCAATTTCCGTCTCTCATCCATATGCGACACTGCATTTACCCCGGAACATTCGATCCGGTCACCTACGGTCATCTCGACGTTCTCTCCCGCGCCACGCGGATTTTTGACCGGGTCACGATCGCCATTGCGGACAACTCGGCCAAGGCCCCGCTGTTCACCGCAGAGCAGCGGTTGAATTTCCTGAAGGCCAGCACCACGCAATTCCCCAGCGTCACCACGGCGATCTTTCACGGCCTGCTGGTGGATTTCGCCCGCGAGCAGAAAGCCTGCGCGATCATCCGCGGACTGCGGGCGCTTTCGGATTTCGAGTTCGAGTTCAACATGGCGCTGATGAACCGGCACCTCGAACCGGGCGTGGAGACCTTTTTCGTGATGCCGCGCGGAGCGTACAGTTTTACCAGTTCGTCGCTCGTCAAGCAGGTGGCCCGCTACGGCGGCGACGTCAGCCACTTCGTGCCGCCCGATGTCGCCGAAGGTCTGCGCACCGCCTACGCAGTCTAGTGATCAGTCAAAGGTCAAAAGTCGGAAGTACCCCCCAAAAAAACGACTTTTCAGGTCTCTTTGCATTTATCATATTTTATTAAAAACCAATCCGTAACGAAAACAGATGAACCCTGAATTTATCAAACCACGCCTCTGTGAACTCTGTGTCATAGCTCTGTGTCCTCTGTGTCAAAATTGAACTGGTTATTTTTGTACGGTTCCTTTGGAGCACAGAGGTCTGTGGCTGCCATGAAGCCGGGGAAGTCAAGGGGGGAAATATATATAAGTATTTAATCCGCGTAACGCGGCAAAGGGAGGCGCTTCCGAGCGGCACCATCTACGCAACGAGGTCTTTCCAAGACCTCAGCCACAGGGCCGTGCACGCGCCGGAAAACGCCAAAGTGTGTTCGTGGAAACGAAGTTCAAAGAACGGGGGGGGGGGGGGGGGTGAGAGAGAGTTTTACGGGTCCATTTTCAAGTGGAGGCAGGCTGGGGGGGATCAGGCGGTTTTCAGGCCGGGTTTTTCGGCGGTGGCGCGTCCGGTGGCCAGTCGCCACAGGTCAATGGCCAGATGGCGCGCCGGCGTTTGCGCGACCCGTTGGCGGCGGCGAGGAACTTTTTGACCGGCGGGTAATCGGGTTGATAACGCACCAGCCGCCATGCCGCCTCGATCAGCAGCTGCCGCACCACCCGGTTGGCTGCATCGTCACCACCGCTGTCTCCTTGTGCAGGTCTATCCCCAGCAGCACTTGCTTCACTTGCCCGTCCCCTCCCGCGCACTCTCCGGCTTTACCTCTTGTCTGGGCCTGCGCATGAACCGTCCGGCGCTTGCCTTGGTCCGTTGTTTCTTTCTCTGTTCTTTTGTTGTTCTTAATCGTCATACGCCGACAGGTTGTTGGTTTTTCCCTCTCCTGTCGGCTTCTTGTCATCTTCGGTCGGCCCGCGTAACTTCAGTCAGTAACTGCGCCCTTGGCTCTTTTCGTAGTAGTTCAGGTACGCTTGGTTCACGACATGGAAGCCGCCCGGTGTCGGGTATTTTCCCGAGAAATACCAGTCGCCCGGATGGTTCGGCACCGCGGCGTGCAGGTTTTCAATGGTCTGGAATATGATCCGGAATTCGCCTGTCCATTCGATGCCGCGGGGGCGCACCAGTTCGGTGATTTTCGCGGAGATCTCTTCCGTCGAAAAGGGTTCGTAAATCTTGCGGACGTGGTTGACCGGCTCGCCGGTCCTCAGCGCTTCGCGGCAGAGTGTGTAAACGTCCTGCAACAGGTCGCCCTTGCCGCGCTCTTTCAAGAGGGCAACGGCCGCCTCGAAGGCCACAAATTTGCCGATCTCCGACATGTCGATGCCGTAGCAGTCGGGGTAGCGGATCTGCGGCGCGGTCGAGGCTATGATGATTTTTTTGGGGTTGAGGCGCGAGAGGATTCGCAGGATGGAGCGGCGCAGGGTGGTGCCGCGTACGATGGAATCGTCCACACACACGAGGTTGTCCTTGCCGGGCCGGAGCGAGCCGTAGGTGATGTCATAGGCGTGGCTCGCGAGGTGGTTGCGCATGCCTTCCTGGCCGATGAAGGTGCGGATCTTGATGTCCTTGGAGACGACTTTCTCGCCGTGCGGCCAGTTGCGGAGGATGAGGTCGTCAAGGAGGTCTTCGGTGAGCGTGTTTTCCCGGACGGCTTCGAGGATGGTTTTTTTGACGATGTCGCGGCGGCGTTCGCGCAGGGCGTGGAGCAGGCCGTAGTAAGCGACTTCGGCGGTGTTGGGCACGTAACCGAAAACCGTGTTGCCCCATTCGTGGTTGACGGAGGCGAGCACCTGGTCGGCGAGACGGCCGCCGAGGGCTTTTCTTTCTTCGTAGATTTCGAGGTCGTTGCCTCGGGAAAAGTAGATGCGTTCGAAGGAGCACGAGGCGCGCGGCAGTGGCTCAAGAAATGGTGTGGAGGTTAGCGTGCCGTTGCGCTTGATGACCATGACGTGGCCGGGCGACACTTCGTGCACGTCGGCGGCGTCGCCGATGTCGAACACCGTCATGAGGGGGGCGCGTTCGGAGGCGAAGGCGATGACTTCGTCGTTCCGGAAATACCACGCGGGGCGGATGGCCGAGGGGTCGCGGGCCACGAAGGCGTCGCCGTTGCCGATGAGTCCGCAGAGGGCAAATCCTCCATCCCACCCGCCATCCCACCCGCCATCCCGGCTGGCGTCCCGGCTGGCCGAGGAGCGGGTGATGACACGGGCCAGGTCGAGTTCGTCGCTGATGCGGCGGGAGATTTCCTCGCCGGGCAGGCCCTGGTCGCGGAGGGCGCGGTAGAGGTCCACGTGCTCTTCGTCGAGGTAGAAGCCGATTTTTTCGAGGAGGGCCTGGGTGTCGGTCGCGAAGATCGGGTGCTGCCCCATCTTGATGAGGCTGTCGTTGAGCTCCGCGGTGTTGGTCATGTTGAAGTTGCCGCACAGCGCGAGGTTGCGCGTGGGCCAGGGGCTGCGGCGGAAAAAGGGGTGGCAGGCGGAGAGGTTGTAACCGCCGCTCGTGCCGTAGCGGAGGTGGCCCATGAGGAGTTCGCCGCCGAAGTCGAAATGCGTCCTCACCGTGTCGGTAAACTCGGGGTGGATGGTGCCGTCGGCGACCTTTTTGTTGTACTGGCCGAGGAGCGTCTTGAAAATCTTGTCGAGGGGGTTGGCTTTCACGCAGCGCTCGCGGAACATGAAGGGGTCGCCCGGGGGCACGCCCATTTTCACGCAGGCGACGCCGGCGCCGTCCTGACCGCGGTTGTGCTGCTTTTCCATCAGCAGGAATAGCTTGGTGAACCCCCACAAGGGCGTGCCGTATTTTTGCTGGTAGTAAGAGAGCGGCTTGAGGAGCCGCACCAGGGCAATGCCGCATTCGTGGGTGATGTTGTCGCTCATCGGTTCAGGCTGTGTTCAGGGTCGGGTTCGCGGTTCGCGGTTCGCTGAAAAAGGCCAACGATGACGATGCGAAGAGGGGGGCGGTCAAGGCTTTTGAAAAAACAGGTTCCGGGTAACGTTTCCCGGTGTTCCGGGGCGCGGCTGGCGTGCACGCTGAAGGTTCTGGCGTACACGCTGAAGGTTCTGGCGTGCACGCTGAAGGTTCTGGCGTGCACGCTGAAGGTTCTGGCGTGCACGCTGGAGGTCCTGGCGTACACGCTGAAGGTTCTGGCGTACACGCTGGAGGTCCTGGCGTGGACCGGGGATGTTTCCCGGTTCGCCGGGGGAATGGGGGCGTGTCCCGGCTTGCGCCGGCCCAACTTGACGCTCGCCGGATGCGCCGGCGGTGTGCATACGCTGGGCACATGCTGTCTCCCCGCCGACCTGTTGCCGGACTCCTCGTCACCGTCCTCCTCCCGCTCCTCCCGCTCGTCCCCGTGCTTCGTCCCGCCGCCCTGCGGGCCGCCGAAATTGTCGTCCCGGACGACATTGCTCTCCCGCGAGCCGAAGTGCCGGATGCCCAAAATGCTCTCGTGCGTTGGCGTTCGCATTTCCCCGCCCTCCAGCCCGGCAACGGCGGTGACGGTGGCAACAATGGCAACGGCGGTGGCGGCGGTGATGTCATGGGCCTGCTCATCGAGCACCTTTCTCCGCTGCGTCCGGCCGTCGCCGACCCCGACGCCCTCCTTTGGCTGGATGGCGTCCGCCCGATCTTCGGCGAATTCGGGATCCGCGATGGCGAGGCGTTCCAGCTCCCCCGTACCGAAGGTCCCGATACTCCCTTCCCCGACCATGCGCCGCTCCACCAGATCGCCGTGATCCGCGCCAACCTCGCCCGGCGCGCCTGGGCCGCCGGCGACCGCTCCGGCGCGCTCGCGCTGGCGCACGACAATCTCGACTTCGCCCGCATCTTCCTGCGCGCGCAGGAAGGGGTGATCGCCATGATCAAGGCCTCCGGCGTCTGGCAGGTGGCGCTCGATACCGTTTACTGGCTCGCCCGGCAGCCGCTCTCCGCCGATGAAGCCGCTTCCCTGCAAGCCGGTCTGGAGGCCGACGCCTCGCTCGCCCGCGACGCCATCGCCCGCGGTTTTCGCGGGGAATACACGTTTTTTTACAAAACCGTTCTCGATCGTATGCCGCAGACTCGCGATG
>JAISAX010000403.1 GCA_031266495.1 Opitutaceae bacterium | reverse complement strand
CCCCCCCCCCCCCCCCCCCGACGGTGCAAACCGTTCCCACGCCCCCCGACCCGCTCACGCTCATCGAACAGGAAATGAGCGGCTTCACCCCGGTCACGATACCCGGCCTGCCCCGCTTCACAGGCGGCCCCGTCGGATTCATCGGTTACGAATACATCACCCGCATCGAGCCAACCGTCCCCGCCGCCCCCGCCGCAGCCGCCGCAGCAGCAGCACCGGGCGCCCCCGCCGCCGCGCCCGCGCCCGGCACGCCGCTCCTCTATTTCATGCTGGCGGACTCGCTGCTGATATTCGACCGGGCCAGGCAAACCCTCCGCCTCTGCGTCAACGCCCACATCCACGACGGCGACGCCGAAACCGCCTACGAGCACGCCGAGGCCGAACTCGCCGAACTCCACGCCCACCTCCGCCTCCCGAGCACACTCGCGCCCGCCCCCCTCATCGACCCCGGCCCCGTGACCGTGCCCCCCGGCAATTTTTCGAGGGAAGACTTCGAGCGAGCCGTCGAAGCCGGGAAAGAGTTTATCCGGGCCGGCGACATCATCCAGTTCGTCCCCTCGCAACGCTTTACAAAACCCTTTGAGCGCACGCCGCTCGACCTCTACCGCGCCCTCCGCACCGTCAACCCCTCGCCCTACATGTTCATTCTCGACGCCGGGGATTTTGCCATAGTCGGAGCCTCGCCCGAAGTGCACGTGCGCCTCACCGACGGCCACGTGGAAATCCGCCCCATAGCCGGCACGCGCAAACGCGGAGCCACGCACGCCGCCGACCTCGCGCTCGAAAAAGAACTCCTTGCCGACCAGAAAGAACGCGCCGAACACCTCATGCTCGTGGACCTCGCGCGCAACGACATAGGCCGCGTCTGCGAATACGGCACCGTGACGGTGCCCGAGATGATGGTGATCGAACGCTACTCGCACGTCATGCACATCGTCTCGCAAGTGGAGGGCCGCATCGCGCCCGGCAAGACAGCGTACGACCTGATGCGGGCGACATTCCCGGCGGGCACGGTCAGCGGAGCGCCGAAGATCCGCGCCATGCAAATCATCGCCGCCAGCGAGCCGGACCAGCGCGGATTTTACGCCGGAGCGCTCGGCTACATCGGTTACGACGGCAACCTCGACACCTGCATCATGCTGCGCACCTCGCTGATCCGGGACGGCCAGATCCACATCCAGGCCGGAGCCGGCGTCGTTGCCGACAGCGACCCGGCCAGCGAGTACCAGGAAACGATCAACAAAGCCACCGCCCTCTTCAAAGCCGTGGCCATCGCCGAACGGCTATGAACGAAGCACGGCAGTTGCGGCGCAGCCGCCTTGGAGTGCGGCACTCCCGTGCCGCTTTCGCCAATGCTTTCGTCAATGCCAATGCCGGTAACCTCGAAAGCGGCAGAGGACTGCCGCACTCCAAGGCCGCCTGCGGCGGCAACACAGCAACTCGCACCACGCGCCGGCCGCCGCGAGCGCCAGCAGCACGGCGCTACGCGCAAACGTCCATGGCCCCACCGAAGACGATCCCGTCCCGAAACAGCCGCAGGAAATATCCAGCCCGCGCGCCCAGGCCGCGCCGATAAAAACCGCGAACGCCGCATACAACCCCATTGCCACCACCCACGCGCCGGCCCGCCAGCGCCAGGCCGCGCCGCCGTGCCGCCCGCATGCCAAAAGCAGCACCGCGCCGCACGTGATTTCGAGCCAGGGCACATACACGCCCGCCAGCCATGACAGTTGCGGCCCGGTCATCCGGTAATGCCCGATCTCCGTCACAAACCGCGCCGGATCGGCCGCCTTCAGTATCCCCGCCACCAGCAACAGCCCGCCGACAACCAGACGCGCCGCCCGCACAAACCACGTGCGCCCATCTCCGCGGTTTTTTCGCGGGGCGTCGCCGCCGGTTCCGCTCGCGCCGTCGTGCCTCATTCCCGTTGCTCCTGCTGCCATGCTTGCCACCCCCCCTTCAGCGTAAAAACCCGGGTGGCGCCAAATTCGTGTCGGATGCGTGCGGCCACGGCGCGGCTCGAATCGCACTCCGTGCTGTCGCAGTACACCACGACCGGCGCGGCCCCGTCCCATGCCTCGACAAACCCTTCCAGCAGACTTTCCCAGGTGTCTTCGTTGAGATTGATCGCGCCCGGAACGTGGGCCGCTGCGAACGCCTCCGCCTTGCGCGCATCGACCCAGAGCATGTGCGAAGGGGATTGGCCGGATCGGCTGAAAAAATCCGCAGCCTTCAGTTCGGCCAGTCCGATCTCGCCTTCCCGCGCCTCCGCCTCGGCGGCCGCCAGCCGTTCGGCCGACGGCCACGCCGACACCCGCGGATGCAGCCACGCCGACAGCGCAGCCGGAACGCCTGCGCAGATCAGCAACAGGGTGGCACGCACGATCACCTGTCCGGCCAACCACGTTCCGCCTTTGCCTGTCGTATCATTTCGTCCGGTTATCATCGGCAGTCCGGTCAGCCCGCCAGTTTCGACCGCCGGTGGCGAGAGGGAAAAGAGGTCTCCCGTGTTCTCCGTGAGGCCTATCCTTCCGGCCCGCCACGCAAAAACGGCCCTTGCGCCGCCATCCGCTTGGCGAGTGTGTTATGCTGTTCCCTCGCCTTCCGGCGCCGCATTTCCAGAATTCCGCAATCCGCACACCGCACTCCGCATTTCATCCATGTCCACCGCCAACGACACCACTCCGGCTCCTGTTCCCGCGACCGCTACCGTCTCCGGCAAGGCCGCGCCCGTTCCCGTCACCGTCCTCACCGGCTTCCTCGGCGCGGGCAAGACCACGCTCCTCAACCGCATCCTCACCGAACAGCACGGCCGGAAACTCGCCGTCATCGAAAACGAATTCGGTGAAGTCGGCGTGGACAACCAGCTCGTCATCCAGAGCGACGAAGAACTCTTCGAAATGAACAACGGCTGCATCTGCTGCTCCGTGCGCGGCGACCTCATCCGCGTGCTCGGCCGGCTCATGAAACGCAAGGACCGCCTCGACGGCATTTTTATAGAAACCACCGGCCTCGCCGACCCCGGCCCCGTGGCGCAGACGTTTTTCACCGACGACGAAATGCGCGCCGCCTTCCGTCTCGACAGCATCGTCACCCTCGTGGACGCGAAACACATCCTCCTGCACCTCGACGACTCCCCCGAAGTGCAGAAGCAGATCGCCTTCGCCGATGTCCTGATCCTCAACAAGACCGACCTCGTCTCCCCCGGCGAACTCGACCGCCTCGAAGCGCGCATCCGCAAGATGAACGCCGTCACGCGCCTCCACCGCGCCCGCAACGCCGACGTCCCGCTCGCCGCCATCCTCGACGTCGGCGGCTTCAACCTCTCCCGCGCCAGCGAACTCGACCCGCGTTTCCTCGAACCCGCGTACCCGTTCGAATGGGCCGGCGCCTACGCCCTGCCCGCCGGCACCCACGAACTCGTCATCGGCCACCACCACCACGATCACGATCACGGATGCGAGTGCGGGTGCGGACACGACCACGGCCACTCGCACGACCACGCGCACGGCGAAGACGACCACCCGCACGGGCACGACGACCACCACCATCACCACGGCAACGAGAACGAACTCGATATCGTCATCCTCCCGGTAAAAACCCTCGACGATGCCGACCTCGCCGCCGTGCGCGACGACGCCGTCTGCATCTTTGCCGACCGGGAAAACAAGGTCGCCCCCGGCGCCCCGGTGACGCCCGGCCGCACGCTCCACCGCCTCGTGCTCGACGACGGTCACGGCCACTACCCGCTCACCATCGCGCAGCCCGGTTATCACCTCGTATTCGAAGGCTGCGGCGAACACCCGCTGCACATCCCCGTGATGGGCGAAAACGTCCGCCCCGCCTGGCAGCAGGATTACGAACACACGCACAGCCACGAGGACGCCGTCAGTTCCGTCGGACTCACCGAAGCCGGCACGGTGGACGCGCAACGGCTCAACACCTGGATCGGCGAGTTGTTACGGAAAAAAGGCGCCGACATCTACCGCAGCAAAGGCGTGCTCAGCGTCAAGGGATCGGACAACCGGCTTGTTTTCCAGGGCGTCCACATGCTCTTCGACGCGAAGCTTGACCGTCCCTGGGGCCAGGAAGCGCGGACCAACACGCTTGTATTTATCGGAAAAGATCTGGATCGCGAAGCGCTCACCCGGGGCTTCCGCTCCTGCCTCCTCTGAAGATTGTTTCGCATTGGCTGCGAAAAACGGGAAAGCCGCGAAAAAGAGCGTCAAAATCAGGATATTACCTGATCACCGCGCTTGACAGAAAGCGGACAAGACCAAGTAAGGTGAACAACATTATAACGAAACCGCGCCACATGACGACCGACCGCCACACCCATTTTGCTCCGCACAAAGCGGGGGAACCGTGTGCGGGAAAGGGCGGAAAAAACGCAAATAAAGTTGCGAAAGTACTTGACACCGTGGAATTTGAGTTTAATATAATACCGCAGCCCGCAGCCCGCAGCCCGCAGCCCGCAGCCCGCAGCCCGCAGCCCGCAGCCCGCAGCCCGCAGCCCGCAGCCCGCAGCCCGCAGCCCGCAGCCCGCAGCC
>JAISAX010000358.1 GCA_031266495.1 Opitutaceae bacterium | reverse complement strand
GATGTTACGCGATGCCTCACGTAGGGGCTTCGCTTGCGAAGCCCGCAAGGACCTGACTACAACGAGAGATACGCCAATACTGTCCGCTTGGCGCGGGCGTCGCAAGCGACGCCCCTACGTCCGTTCCGCGTAACATCAGCTGCGTAACATCAGTCATTCAGTGTTCAATGTTCAGTGTTCTCCGTCCCTTGATCTTCACCTCAAGTTAGCGCTTATAGGCAAGGATGCCCGTGCCCCTTTCAGCGCCTGCCGTCCCGGTCGGCCTCCCCGTTCGCCGACGCCTGATCCTGGACCGGTTCCGCGCTCTTCGCTTGCCCGGCCTCGCGCACAAAATCCTGCCATGCCATTTTCCCGAAGCGCGGCAGGCCATTCTCAAAAAAATCCACATTCCGCCAGTGTTCGCTCATCAGCGTCAGCCGCGCCCGGACCAGGTCGATTCGGCCTTCGTCCAGATCGGTCTGCGTCTGTTCGAGCAGGCGTTCGAGTTCCCGTCCCGGACCGGAAAAAAATCTGGTCTCCGCGAAAAGGCGCCCCGCCGCGATGCCGATCTGCACCGAGGCGAGGCAGGCGAGGACGAGGATCAGAAACATGAAAAACATCCGCGGCCCTTGCGTGCGGGGACGCGTCAGCGCCCAGAGCACGGCCACCACGACGATGAGGAGCAGGGGAAGAAGCAGGGAAATCACGGCCCGGTTTTCAACCCTTCCTGTCCATGAATCGCAAGGATGCCTCTCTTCCGGATGAGAGATCTTTCCGGTGGCTGGCTCGCCGCGGTATCCGGACGAACTTCGGGACAACTCCGGTGCCGGATAACCAGACCGGAAACCGGAGATGGACCCGGGCATGGGCGGATTCAGCCGAAATGTCGGAGAAATTCCTGTACGAGTTCGAATGCGCGACGGGCCGCCTCGGTCTTCCCATTCGTGCAACCAACCCGCTTTCCCGAGCAGGGAGCGCAAGCGCGCCACCAGCTCCGAAGTTAGCGTGGCAAAAGATACGGGGAATTTGTTCATGATTTATGCAATGTTCATGTATTCGTGAACATTTCTTTCTCCGTGAACACAGATAACCTCAAACGATCAAAAATATCCCCGGACCAAGCGAAATCTGTCCGGTCTTCCGGCAGCGGGTGTAATTGAAAGTGGAGGGAAGCCAGAGCCGATTTGTAGGGGCGCACTTCACGTGCGCCCGTTGACGTTGATGAACAACGGTGCCTCATCCTGCGAACACGCGAACGGGCGCACGTGAAGTGCGCCCCTACGACGGCTCAGGCGATACACCAGGCTTCCCACCACTTTCAATTACACCCGGGCGTGAGGGCGGGAGGCATCGCGTAACATCAGCTGGTTATTTCCTTGTGGTTCCCGACTGGCCCGCCACTATCGGTGCCGGTGGTATCCTTCGTTTCACTACAACGGCGGTTCCCTCAATCTGAACACCCGCACACAACATGGCCGGCTGGGCATCCCTCAAAGAACTCGTCCGCGAAGAATTCGCGCAATCCCTCCAGGAAGGCAAAGACCGCGGGGCGGTCGAAGCCATCCGCGTCCGCCAGGAATCGGCGGGCGAGGACGAAACGGAACTGGCTGCCCTGCACGCCGGATTGCTCGCGTTGCCCGTGCGGAAAGATTTTCCGTTTCAGGAACCAGGCGACCTTGCCGGCATTCGCGCCCTTCGCCCGAACGCACCGCGCGGCTCGCGCAAACTCGCGCCCGAA
The DNA here is from genome assembly GCA_031266495.1 of Opitutaceae bacterium. The sequence continues at coordinate 1,593 of JAISAX010000358.1, read as the reverse complement.
TCCGGTTTCGACGAGGGCACGCTGGCCGACAAATTACACGGTGCATGGCTCGGACGCTGCGCCGGTTGCGCGCTGGGCAAGCCGGTGGAACGTCTCATGTCCGCGTCCGGCGGACGCCTGTCATGGGAACGGCAGAAAAATTACCTGACGGCAATTTCGCCGGACGAGTGGCCCTTGCGCGATTATTTCCCGCAGCACTCGCCTGCCACGGATGTCGCCCCCGACGACCATGTGGCATGTCCGCTTTCCACGCGCGAGCGGATCGCCTTCATGGAGTCGGACGACGACATCCGTTACACCGTGCTCGGTCAGATCATCATGGCAAAACACGGCGCGGATTTTTGCACCTCGCACGTGGCGCACACCTGGTTCGAGTATCTGGGATACAGCCAGGTATGCACCGCCGAAACCCAGGCGTATCGCAACCTCGTCATTCGTTATGACCATTTTCGACATGAAATCCCGGATGTAAAAACAGCCCGCGAACTGGATATGAAAACCGACTGGGAATGGGTGGCGCATCACCTGAATCCCTATCGTGAATTCATCGGTGCACAGATACGTGTGGATTCCTACGGATACGCGGCACCCGGCCACCCGGAACTGGCGGCGGAATTCGCATGGCGCGACGCCCGGATGACACATGTGAAAAATGGCATTTACGGTGCGATGTTCTGCGCGGCGATGATTGCCGCCGCCTTTGCGACGGATGATGTGCGCGAGATCATCGAAGCCGGTCTGGCGGAAATTCCACGCACATCACGCCTGCATGACGACATCCGTCGCGTGATGGGAATTTGCGAAAAGCATGGCAACGTTTTTGACCGTTTCGAGGAGGTGTTGCGCGAAGTCCATGCCGGATTGGGGCACTACCATGCAGTCCATACCAACAACAATGCGGCGTTGTGTGTTGTGGCCTTGTTGCTTTCGGGCGGAGACTTTCACCGTGGAATCACGCTGGCGGTCATGGGTGGTTGGGATACCGATTGCAACGGGGCGACGGTCGGTTCGATTGTCGGGGCAATTGCCGGTGCGCAGCGTGTGCCGTCGCACTGGACGAACCGCCTGAACGACACGTTGAACTCCTGGATCGTGGAATATCATCCGGTCACGATCGGCGAATGCGCCCGTCGTAGCATGGAAATTGTCCGCAAACCGGGTATCCCGAAACAGTGATGGATTTTCGTGATCAATTCAGAATGGGAGATGATTGCCCGACGTATCAATTGAGATGGCCCCGGATGGAGTGCGCTGTCCGGGTTGCCAGTCCGCGAGGAAATGCCGAGGGGGTCAGGCCGTGGTTTGTCACTCCGGGCAATGGAGAAGAAAAAATGATTCTTCGACGTTTTCGATGGAAACAGGGGGGGGCAACGGCGAGAGAGGAGGTAATATTGGCCATTGGCGCGGAAGCGCCTGGGACCGCCGGCATCTTGCCGGCTCCGGTGGAGTGGCTGCCAGTGGCGCCAGTGACTGCCTGCCGTTCCTGTCGTTCCGGCCGTTGCCACTCCGCGGCGTGCCGGCAAGATGCCGGCAGGCCCAGGCGCTTCCGCGTCAATGGTTTGTACAATCCCCCCCCCCCCCCACACACACACA
>JAISAX010000301.1 GCA_031266495.1 Opitutaceae bacterium | reverse complement strand
GGGTCGTGTGGGCTCTCGGGGGGGGGGGCGGGGGGGGGGGCGGGGCGGGGGGGGGGGGGGGCCGGGCCGCCCCCGGATCACCGGCAGTCCGCACCTCGCAGGCGCCGGCAGTGACGATGGCGATGGTCCATTCGGTATCGTCGAGCGTGACAGGCGCGCCGTCGGCAAGGTGGAGTCTGGTCATGCGGAAACAGGGCGTGCGGTCGGGGCCGATCAGTTCGTCGCGCCACGAGGCGCCGCCATTCCATTCGCGCAGGCGGCGCGGCTGGCAACGGAAACGGGCGGCGCCATTGCCATTGCCAGCATCGGCATCGGCTTCGTCATGCGGGGCGAGATCAAAGATATCGAGGCAGAAGTCGAGGCCGCGTCCCATGAAGCGGGCAGGTTCGGGCAGGACGAGGTCGCCGCGCCGGAATTCGAAACGTACAACAAGATCGCTCGGCTCCTGCGCCTCGACGACGAACAGCCCTGCGCCAAGCGCATGCGGCGTGCCGCCGGGCACGATGAAGGTGTCGCCGGGGTGCGCGTCGATCGTGTTGAGGCGGGTTTTCATCGCGGCGATGTCCTGCGTCTCGATCATGCGGCGGAGTTCGGCGCGTGTCGGGGGCGGGTTGCGGAAACCGAGCCAGATGCGTCCGTCGCAGCCGGGGCGGATGCCGAGCACATGGTAGGCTTCGGTTTTGCCGGAGGGCGAATCGAGAAACCGGCGCGCGAAATCCGCGGTGGGATGAACCTGAAGGTGCAGGCGGATGGCCGGATCGAGAAACTTGACGAGCAGGCGCGGATCGGCACCGAAGCGGGCGATGTGCGCCGCGCCGAGAAAGTACTCCGGATCGGCGGCAATGAGGTTTTTTAGCGGGAGGGCGGTCGCCGTGTTTTCGGCGTCTCCGACAAGCGAAAGGCCTTCGTCGGCGAGGTGCTCGCGTCCGGAGTTGCGGGCGTTGGTGAGCGAGGCGATCCAGTCTTCGGGGAAATGGCCGTCGGCGGGCGCGGCGGCAGCGTTGTCGTCGTGTTGCGCGAGTGCGTCGAGTTGCCGCCCACCTTGATAGGTTCGCCATACGCGGTTGGGCGGCAGGGGGAAAATCCGGTTTTGCAGGGATGACGGGAGCATGTGCAACGAGATCGGGAAAATCATGCCGGTGCAACGACGGCATCACGGTGTTTTTGTCTCGTCCGCTTTCTGCGCGCCCGCGTGCCCGCGTGCCAGTCGCGCAGGCGAGCCCGGCAGCCGCCCGGAGCGGCGGCGGGGACGCCGCCGCTCCATCAGGGCACTCAGGCGCGATAACGGCGCAGCGCAGCGTAAGCCAGCAGCACTACGCCGGCGAGCGCGGCCCAGGCGGCCGGTTCGGGCACGCCGCCCTGCGTGACGGCCAGCCACAGCGAATTGTCGCGGATAAACAGATACGCTTCCCCGGCATTGTCGCTTCCGCCAAGGGTGATGTAGTCGGTGAGGTTATCGGCGGTCATCGCGCCCTTGTCGCCGTAGAGGATGCTCGTGGCGTGGATCAGTTCGTACTCGCCGAGTCCGAAATGGCTCGCGTCCACCGCCAGCCCGGCAAAGCCCCCCGCCGGCACGGGAAGCACAAAACCGTTCTGGCCGTCGGTGGTCACGTAGGTGAAGTCGAGCGTGCCGTCGGCGTCGAGCGTGATGAAGTCCGTGCTGCCGGTCGCCCCGTCGCCGTCGAAGACGAGCGTCGCTCCGTCCATAAACATCGCGTGCCCGGTGGTCCCGGTAAGCTCCCCGCGGGTCCCGGCTGTGGCCAGTGCGAGCGAGGCTCCGGCATTGAGCGTCAGCACGGAGTTGGCCATGAACAGGAACTCCCCGGCCTGGATGCCGGAGGCTCCGGTGTTGACCGTCACCGTACCTATTGAGGCAAACGTGACGCCTTTGTCACTAGGTATGGTATTCGTGATGCGGGCGCCGTTGTTGAGGTTCAGATACCCGGACCCGCCAACTGCCGACATTTCTCCGTAATCCAGCGCGGCGCCATTGATCGTCAGCGTGCCCTCCCCTATCGAGACCCCCACCATAGCCCGACCCGAGAGTGAGGTTGCTGTTAAGAACCACTTCGCTGTTTCCTCCAATGGAGAGAGAATGAATCGAGGGAAGCGTGCCACTGGCGATGACGGTCGCGCCCGTGTCAACGTATGCCTCGCGGGTGTGAATAGGGTCGGTTGCGGGAACACCCGCGCCGCCGTCCCCTCCGGGGGTGGTGCTCCAGTTGGCGGCTTCGTTCCAGTCGCCGTTGTCCGGGCCGACATAATAATAACTCTCGTCGCTGGCGGCGCTGAGGACGGAGGGAAGGGCCAGGAGCGCGGCGGCAGCGAGCGCGAGAACGGACAGCGCCCGCCGGAACGGGGGCGCGTAGTTGGTTTTTTTCTGGTCGTTGGTTTTTTTCATGTTCATTTGCGGGCCAAAAGGGATTTGGGAATTTCAGATTTCAGATTTTCAGATTTCAGAGCCGTCGGCTGGTAGCGGTGATAGCATTACGGCACGACGATGGCGTAGATGGGGCGCCAGGGGCCTTTGGCGCCGTTGGGGGCTTCCCGGCGGAAGGCGATGTAGAGCGTCTTGCCGCGCTCGCTTTCCTTGAAGGTGAGCTTGAGCGGGCTGCGCGTGTCGAACGCGGAATGGATCAGTTGCTCTACTTCCGTGGGCGGGGCATCAAGAAGCGCGTGGGCGGCCTCCACGCCGTGCATGCGGTCGGCCTTGGCCCGGCTGCTGCTGCCACGGACGTGAAAGTGTGCGGCGATCTCGCGCAGGATGCTCGTGTCGAACGAGGGTTCGGGGTAATCGTCCGGCGGCACGATGGGCGTGTGGCCTTCCTTGCGCGGGGGGAGGCCGAGCAACTGATGATCTCCGTTGGTGAGGTCGTCGTTGCCGTTGACGTAGCGGCGCAGGAACTTGCGGATGGCGGCTTCGTAGGTCTCGCGGGCGTCGTCCTTGTTGCTGATGGCCACGCTGGTCCGCGTGGCCGGGTTGCTGACGGTGGCCCAGGCATCGAGCCAGCGGGGCTGCGCCGCCATGAGCGGATCCAGTTGCGCCACAGTGATGCCCAGTTTGGGCAACATGCCGGGTGGCGTCACCATCAGGTTTCCCTGAAAGAGGTGAAAGTCTTCGTCCTTGCGGGGGATATTGTCGTGGTTGTTCATGGTTTACGGGAAAAGGGAAGCGGGCGCGGCGGCAGGCGCAGCGGCACGAACGGGGGCTGGCGCGGCGGGGAGGTCCCCGGAAGCTGCGGGGCATGCACCGGAAGTTCCGGGGAGGCTGCCGGAGGCGGGGTGGCCGGCCACGGAAACAGGGTGGAGGGTGCCGGAAGCGGGGTGGAGGGCCACGGAAGCGGGGTGGAGGGTGCCGGAAGCGGGGTGGAGGGCCCCGGAAGCGGGGGGGACGCCCGCGCCACGCCGGACGGGCGTCGCAATCGACGCCCCTACGCCATTAGCTGTGGGCTGTGGGCTGTGGGCTGCGGGCTGCGGGCTGCGGGCTGCGGGCTGCGGGCTGCGGGCTGCGGGCTGCGGGCTGCGGGCTGCGGGCTGCGGGCTGCGGGCTGCGGGCTGCGGGCTGCGGGCTG
>JAISAX010000294.1 GCA_031266495.1 Opitutaceae bacterium | reverse complement strand
GGTTAGAAAAATATCGACGCAATTGGAAGAATTGCGAGCGTAAGTTAAACACCAGCAAACATTTCATCGTATTATCATTTATTTCTATATTACTGAAAAGATTCTAAACACGCTCTTACAGCCTCACACTCTACAAAGTTGCCCACGGGAATACCCGGACATACTCGATAACCGAAGCCGAATTCTGACACATCCTCCTATAATCCGAACCATCCTCACCGGCCACCACGGTCCACACTAACCCCCTCACCATGAACACAGGCAAATGCCCGCACTGCGGGATCATCATCACTCAGGCCAAAACGGAGAACGTCACTATCGGCGTCTACCCCGACAAGCAGTGGCACGGCATTTCTTACGTATGCCCGAATCCTTCCTGCCAAAAAGTGATTTCAATGCAGATAGACCCCGTCGCGCTAATGAACGACACCGTTGAGAAAACGGTTGCCCGCTTGCGGTCGTGACCCTTCGCCCCGGGGGCAAAGTGGCCACATGGGGAAAGTCATGCGGATCGGCGTTGAAGGCGGTTATGGAATGCGGGTTATTGGCATCGATATTCAACATCCCGCCATTCCGCTTTGCCAGTCGCATCCTGCCAATCGGTTGACTTCCCTCATTCAGGCCGCTGACGTATTTGCCGTGGACCTTGCCCGTCCCGACAACGCCACCTGCACCGGCTCCGCGTCCTGCCGCGCCTGCTCCAGTTGCCGCTACTGCGGCCACTGCGCCAAAATGGGCGGATCGTGCGGCGTTTGCAGCCGCGTCCGTCACACGGAAAGCCCGCGAATCAGATTATGAGGATGCCACGATGCTTGAACGCTCCCGGACTACACGCAAGCAGGGCACGTTGTAGCCGATCACCTCGTCCACGAGTCCAAGCCAATACGCTTCATCTGCCCCAAGTTCATTCTCCCCTTTCTGTAGCTCGCGGCAAAGGCAAATAACAAAATACCAAAACGCCTGCATGCGGTCACCCACTTGATTCTCCAGCCATTCTTTTGATTTACCCGGCTCCGAACAAATCTTTTTATATTCTATTATTTCATTCGTATCGAGAAGAAATTGTCCATATCTTGAAATCATTTTCTCAAGATATGCGTTATAATTACCAAGCACGTAATCCAGAATCTGGAGACAATGATTGTGGAAACCATCAAGCCCGTGGCGCATCAATGACCAATTCTTGTGTCCTTTATTCTTCTCAACTTCATAATCCAGAATCTCGTGAATTACTTTTTTTTCGTTTTCAATCTCCTGCATCCTGTCGTTTGTTTCATTATTGTCCATCAAGGATTTAACTTTCAAAAAAACATTAAAAACCAATTCTCTGGTCTCTTTATACAACGAGTGGGCAGAGCTGACGATATTTCTCGTTGAATTGTGACTCAACTGTTTTCCCAGAAGTTCAATAAATGCTTCAACCGGTTTTTTGTGATGTGCATCATTGTCACAAGTCTGAGGACGTATAGTTGCCAGAATAAAGAGAAGTCTGGCCACAACACGCTCTGCCATCCGAAGGGCAAACCGATCATTAGCCCGCTTCAGTTCTCCCGCTATTTCCTGCGCATTTTCAGTCGTGAGCGATTCCACGGACCTGCGTGTTCCATGATAATAAATTATGGCATCCGGATAAGCGATAGCATAATCACCAGCTACCAATACGTCAGCAGCGGCACTGGCCGCCATGGTTGTAACAACAGTGGTTAGCTGGCAAACTTGCCCATCCTGGTTCGGTGCCCGTAGAAGCCTGAGCAACGCTTCCGCATACCAGGTATTTCCACCCAAGCTATCCAGATAGATGGTTATTGGTTCAGGTGCACCACACCGCAATTGGGAGATGGCGGGAGTAAGCTGGGCGACGAGATCACGATCAATATTACGCAAAACATAAACGGCGCGTTCCGGATTCTCGCGATATAAAGAAGGCATGACACGCGTCAGAGTTGCTTTTGGAGAAATTCCCGAGGCGGCATCCACGCATCCTCAGGATCGGGGCGCTTGGGGCGGTTGCGTTTGATTTCCTCGAAAAAAGCAGACAAATCCCCATTGTTGCGCAGGTGCTCGTCGCGGAGTATCTGAAGGGCAGCCTCAGAAGGATCCGGCTCCAGGATGTCCGGGAGCCTCATTTGCTCTGATGTGCCAGGAAGATTCATGATGGATACCATAACACATGAGGCATAAAGGGCAATTTTCGCCGTTAGCAACTTGTAAAATATATGCTTGACATCCTGGGAAAAACCACTCTGCCGGGCACCGGCACAAAATGTCAGAATACATCCCGCCGCAAAATCGCCGGCACCAGTGCCTTGGCTCGCTCCCGCTCCTCGTTCGTCACCTGCTTGATCAATCTCTCGGCATTTTCGGCCGGCAGCCGCTGAATCGCCGGCAGCATCGTCCGCAGCCGCCGGGCAATCCCCTGTCCGCTGATCCGCACGTAATGCCGGTACTCCACGTCCGTCATCTGCCGGTTCCCCAGCTTCGTGCTCTTCGATGGCACCGAAATGAAAAGATTCCGAGCCCGCAGCGCCTCCCGCAACGGATCGCCCTCCTCCATGTAAACGAACCGCTCCAGCGGCGAACGCTCCTCCTCCTCGCCCAGCACGTCTGTTTTGACGCTCCCCGTCGCCCGCACGAACGGCAGTTGCGTCCCCGCCGCCCCCAGCGGCCCGTCCGCCTCGTAAACCCTCGGGTGGATCGTCCTGTCCACCTGCCGCATCAGGTTCACTCCCGGCACCAGGGCATTTGCCGGCACGCTCGCCAGAAACTGCGTCACCCGCTCCGGGTTCGCCTTCCCCTGCACCATATCCATCAACTGCCCCATCCTCGAAAGCATCGACGTATCAAAAATCACCCGCGACGCCCCCAGCGTCGCCCCGATGGCGCGGGCCGCCACCGTCTCCTCCTTCTCCTTCCCGTAGCGCAACGCATCCAGCCAGCTCCCGATCAGCGCCAGCGGCACATTCAGCGGAGAATCCTGGTAGGGGATGCGCACCTTCCCCAGCTTGACCGTGTTGCGGCGCCACCCCGCACCCTCCAGTTGCTGCCGATGCCGCCAGTCCGGAGGCCCGCCCGCCGTGATCGAAAACCACGGCTCCTCATCATCGCCCTTCGTGCCATACGCCAGCACCGCCAGCCCGGCCATTAACGTGCTCCCCGCGACGGACTGCGCCCACAACCGCGCCCGCTCGTCGGCATTGAAATCGCGTCGTTCCAGTTTACCTCCCTCCCCCTTTTTCGCGGTCACGATGCTCCCCTCTTTGGCGCGAACCATCCCCACCGGAGTGAAATTCAGCGCCGTGTTAAACACATTCGTCGGCACCTTCAGAAACGGCAAAAACGCCTTCAGCACCGGCACCCCGCCCGGCGTGAGGCTCTCGGCTGCATGGCTCACCGCATCCGCCAGCACGCCGGCCCATCCCTCCGGTTCCTGGTTATAGGTCGATTCCAGCGCGAACCGGCGCGCATTGTCCGCCACCGCCGAACCATCCGCATTCCTCAACCCCGCCCGGTGCGCCTGCATCAGGTCGTACACCCGCTGATGCCGGTCAAACCCCTTAAAACCCTCCGTCTCCGCCTGCCTCCGCCACATCAGCAACTGCCCCGGTGACACGCCCAGCGATTCGCGAGTCCGCTTCCGCAACTCCGCCCCGTGAAACTGGCCATCCAGCAACTTCGCCACCGCCACCCGCGCATGAGCCTCCCGCGCCGAGTGGTAGAACACCGCGTCCACGGCCTTCATCACCCGGTACACATACCGCATCGGTTTCGCCGCCGCCTGCGCCACCCGACCCCCGGCCTCGCCCCGTGCCACCAGTTCCAGCACATTGCCGCCCCGCCCCGTCTTCGCCTCCGAATCCAGCTCCTTGCTTCCAAAACCCCGGCTCAGGATCGAACCCGCGTCGCGGAACCCCGTCCCCATGCCATCCAGATACCCCCGCACCGCCTCCCCCGCCTGCTTCGGATTGGTGACGGATACCGCCGCCAGTTGCAGTGCCCCCAGCATTGCATTGCCCGTCGTGTTCACCGCCTGCGTCGTGTAACCGGAGAGCAGATTCGCATACCAGAACGCCATGGCGATATCCATCCTGCCCACCCCCTTCGCCAGCTCCATCCGGTCCAGCAAGTCCAGCTCCGCCCTCGCCCGGGCCGTCGAGTTCGGCGCCGTCTCGATCCGGTCCGCGATCTCCCCGATCTTGCGCAACTCCTCTGCCGACACCCCCGGCAACCCCAGACGCTTCTCCACCGCCTCCCGCATGTCCGCCTGCGACAACGCCCCCAGATTATTCAAAACCCTCGCCTTGCCGATGGCATCAAGAATAACCCGCGCCTTCGGGTGTTTGAACCGCTTCCGCATCTGCTCCAGCGCCTTCTTCCGGGCCTCCGTGATCATCCCCCGGGCCCTCTCCTCGAATTCCGCCGCCACCCGCTCCGCGTCCCCGGCCGTCAGCCCCGCATCCTTCACCAGGCCATCCGCCAGCGCCGCCGCGTGCGCATCCGTCCGCGTCACATGCTGCCGCGCCAGATCCTGCACCCTCACCCGCATCGCCCGATGCGCCTCGCGGATGGCGCGATCCAGCAACGCATCCGAATAAGGCCGCGCCCCGATGTTGGCCAAGGCCAGATCGACATCCTGCACCGCCGGCGAACCCTCGCCAAATTCTTTTACGAACGCCGCCCGCGCCGTTTCGAAAACCTCCCCGTATTTCTCGCGGTTGTTTACCGCCTCGCGCAGCAACTCCACCGTTGTCGGCTTCGGCGCGTCCGGCTTTTCCGGCATCACGCCCTCCATTCGCGACCGCATCTCCCTCGCGATGCGCCCGGCAAGCTCCTGCAACGGTGTCTTCTGTGCACTCTCGTCCGTCGCCCGGTCCACCATATCCACCATCTTTTGCGCCGCGTCCTCGCGATACTGCTTCCAGATCGACTTGCTCACCTTCACCGTCCGCAGACCCTTGCCCAACTCCTGCGCCGCCTGCCCGGCCGCCTTGCGGGTTGCCTTGTTAAGCTCATTCGCCGCGCCCTCGACCGCCTCCCTCGCCGTCTTCCCCAGCCGGTTGTTCTGCCTCCGGTGGACGGCATCGATATACCTGTCCGCCGCCGCCACACGCGGGTCGCGATACACATGCGCAAACATCGCGATCTGTTGCCCGGCATCCGTCGCCAGCTTCGCCCGCGACTCCGATACCAGGCGATTCATCTCCTTCGCGGTCCTCGCCGTCTCCTCCGGACTCTTTGCCTCCCGCAACTCCGCCGCCCTCCGTGCAATCAACTCGCCGATGATGCCCACGCGCACATCCCCGCGCACATCGGCGCCGGAATCCAGCGCCAGCGCCTCCGCTCCGGCCTCGCCCAGTTTGCCGACGATCCGCTTCGCCACCTCCCCTGCATCACTCTGGCTGCGCACATCGTATTCGATGCGATCCACCGGCTGCCCCCGGTCCCGCAAACTGTCCGGGAACCGGCTGAAATTCTTCCCCGGCCCCGGCTGCTGATCCATCTCCGCCGACGCCGGCGGCGTCACCGCCGGCGAGCCCAAGGCTTGACCCCGCCCGCCCGCTGCGTCAGGCTTTGGGCGGAATTCCCCCTGTCGAGGGCCAGAGACCGTCGAGGCAGGGGGCGTCGGGCTGGGTGCGTTCTGGCGTAGCCCTTCACCGTTATTCCTGATGTCCGGGCGAACCCAATCCACTCGCATATGCGCTTGGCGGCCGCCGCTGGAGGTCAGCGGAAATTGAGTGGTCAGGCTCCCCTCAAACGGGCGCTGCTCCTCGACTCGCCCGTCAGGACGAACAACCACGGCGTGATTCGCCCCCCCCTCATATTTGCGCACAAAGACCCGCGTCCCGTCCTGCGTGTCCACAAGACGCACCTGGGCATTCTCCAGTGTCTCCCGGACCCGCGTTGTCCATGCGGCCTTGATCCTGTCGAGCGTATTCGTTTTCCCGTCCCGGATGAGGTGCCACACGCGGGCGCTCATGCTCCCCTTGTCCGCCACCTTCATGTCGATGCCGCTGCCGTCCGCGGCAACCACGCTTTCCGGCCACGATTTGAGTTCGACGGCAGCCCGCTTGATGACCTCCGCGTTGGTGGCCGCCGTGTCGAGCAAAGGCTTTGCGGCCTTGTCCTCAATCATCGTGGCATCCGCATCCCGCAATGTCTGCCCTACCGCGGGCGAGCCGAGCGCCCCCGACGGCGCGCTGCCGACCGGGTTGCCCTTTTCCCATGCCGCCAACGCCCGCTCGTCCGGGAACGTCGAGTGCTCACGCAACCGTTCACCACGGATCGGGCTGCCGTCCTCGTTTACGCGCCACACCGTCACCGACCAGTTTCCGTCCCCGCCGTCGCGATTGAACTCAACGACCTTGTCGAACCCGCCGGCGGCTCTCGGGATAATCCGGTCCACCCTGAAAAAATTCTCCGCCCGGTCCGCATCCGTCTGCCCCTTCGCCTGCTTTGTCCGCGCTTTCTTCGCCGGCTTCGCAGTCAAATTCGGTGAGCTTTTCGGTGAGCTCGGTTCCAAATCCGGGGAACTCGTGTCGTCTGTTGTTGGAGCCTTTGCCTTTTGGGCACGCGGCCCCCCGGCCTTCTCTTCAGCGATTGCGGCATGAGCCTCCTCATAGACATTCTTGCCCGCCACCTCGTTCAGGCGGTCATGAAACTTCACTACATCGGACAAGTTGCGGAAAGGGACAAAAAACCCCGCGTCAAAATCATCGACCTGCGAACCGAATTCTTCCCTGGCGATTCTGCTCGCCATCTCTTCCTGTTCCTCCGGTATCCACAAACGGAAAAAACTGCCCGTGTTTTCTTCGTTAAGTATCTCCTTCGAATAGAAGGCTCCGGCCAGAAGTCCGTCGATTTTAAAATACTGTGCGTCGCGAAACGTACCAGGTTTGCTCTCATAGTCGAATTTCTCGTCGGGAGTGACGCGGCTGTCGGTCACCTCGAAAACAGGTTCCGCCGGCTGCGTTTCCGTCCCTCCCGACGGCCTCTCCGCCATCTCCATCACTTCAAGAATCTTCCGGTCAAGCTCCGCCGTAGTAATATCTCGGGAATTTGAATACCATTTGCGCGCCAGCTCGCGCACGGCGGTCAGGAACCGCTGCAACTTTGTCCGCATCTGCGGGTTCATCTGGTCAGTATCCCCGCGCACGACACGCGCAAACTGGAATGCCACCCATTCCGAACGGGCATTGTCATATGCGTCGGGCGCTCCCCAGTCCTTCGCATTCACCGGGCGCCCGAGGTATTCGGCCAACGATGCGTTACGCTGCTCTGCCGTAAGGGAGTCCCACTGTTTTTGTGCGAAATCCTCGCCAAGGGCAAACCGCTCGGCAAAATGCCCGGCTTCGTGAACGACCGCTTCAACGAGCGAAGCGCCGTCTCTCACGCGGTCGGAGTTCACATAGAGTGTATTCGTTTTCTGATTATACGCTGCTGCGCTGTTGTGTGTGGCTCTCCCGATCTCCGCCTTTGCCCACTGCTCATTATTGAGCGCATGGACCTCCATCTGCTCGAACGCCTCCGCATTTGCCCTGTGCAGGCGCGGTGCAAAGTCCATCAGGAACCGGCTCGCCTTGTCGGAACCCTTCAGCCCGACCGCCTTCGTCAACGTCTTCACGAAATGCGCCGGTTTGTTTTCTCCGCGAGCGATGACGGGCCGAGGCTGTGGCACGGGCGTCTCGCCCGTCGGCGTGGCACGGGCATCCCTGCCCGCGGACGTCGCCTCTCCGCGTGGCGCAGACGCCCCGCCCGCCGTCTCCACACTCGGCATTTCCTTCACCAGCGGCAGCAAATCCCGGATCGGCGCATCCAGCCGGATGATACGCATCGGCTCGCCCGGCTTGTCCGTCAGCTTCGCCATCCACTGGTGATGCCCGTCAACAACGTGCCCATCCTGCGAAACCAGAATCGCCCTGTCTCCGCCCTCGAACTTGCGGGCGGCATCGACCTTCTTCTGCGAGTACTCCGCTTGCGTGGGCTTCAACTCGCCGGGCAACACTTCCTCTTGAGTGCTCTCGACGCCACGGGCTTTTAGAAAATTCGTCAGCGCGCCGCGGGCCTCCGCCTTGATCTGCGGCATCTCCGCGCGCGGGATGCCCAGCGATTGCGACTCTCCTGAAAACGCCGTCCACTCGCGATTGATCTTCTCGCCTTCCAGCGTCTCCGGTGTGGGTTCCGCCGTCGGCGCCGGCGTTTGTGCCGAGGGGGCCGTTGCCGCATCCGGCCCTCCCTCCATCTCCGCTCGCAAATCATCATCCACCCCCGGCGAAAACTCCCCATCCTCACTCTCACTCGCCGGCGGCTTGCCGGTCCCGTTCACTTCCCGCGCGCGATCGAACGCAGCCAGATGATCCTCCCTCGATGGCGTCTCGCCCTGCTTGTACTTCGCCAGCATCGGAAACATCTCCGCCGCCTTGTCCCGTGCCTCGTCTTCCGTCGCGCCCGTCACCGTCACCGTTTCCGTCTCGCCCGTATCCGGATTGTTGATAACAACCGGGATCGAAAACGAAGTCGGCTTCCCCTTCTTGCTGTCGGTCCCCTCACCTGCGCCACCGTTGATAAACCCGGCCCCGCCGCCCATCAGGCCAGCCGTGACAACCGCCTGTCCGACCGCCTCGCCAACGTCCTTCATCAGCGGACGTCCGGGGTCAACCGGCTGCGCCATCAGGTTGGACCCGAACTGACCGCTACCCTCCTCGATTGCCTCGGACCCCGCCTCGCCAATGGCACCGCCCACAGCCCCCGCCACACGCTTGCCCAGCGTCTTCTTCGCAACCTCCTTCGCACCCTTCTTCGCCGCCCCGCCAACCAGCGTCTTCTCGATGGTCTGCGCTCCCGGAAGAAACTTCGTCAACGCGGAAGCACCCATAGCCAACACATCCACCTTCCGCGCCATCGACAACCCATACGCGAGCTTCGCCTCATCCAGCGGCGCACCCTCCCCCATCAACTCCGCAATCTCCGGAATCTGCTTCGCCTGCCCCTCCGGCATTGCATCCAGCCTCTGCATGAAATCCGCATAAAAATCCCCGGCCACGTCGGCGCCCTGCATCGCGACCTCGGTCCCTACCGCCGCCGCCATGCCTACCCTCGCCGCCGCCTTCGCCGCCGCAACCTTGGCCGCATCCTTCACGGCCGCCCTCAACAAAAGCCTCTCGGTCCCGGCACGGGCCGCCGCGCCAACGCCGCCAGTCCCGACAAAATTCGGAGCCTGTTCCGCCAGCACATTCGCCAGCATGGCCGGGTTCGATGCCGTCTCCCTGATATACGCCCACGCCTGCCGATGCCACCCCTCCTCGGCTCCCACCTTCCGCGACCGTGCATCCTCCAGCATCCGCGCACGCTCCGACTTCTGTCCCTGCCAGAACTCCATGCCCTCCTTGCCCGTCCTGGACGCGGCATTGTCAAAATCCCCGGTCGCCAACCCGTAAATATCGCCCACCATCTTCAGCAAGGCATTGGACCCGGCAAAGTACGATTTCAGCGCATCGGCTCCGGTCCGCGCCAGCGTCCCCCAAAAACCCTCGCCCCTGCCCGCAAGCTCATCCATCAACCCGCGCTTCTCCGTAAGCGTCCGCGAATACACCGCCCTCATGTCCGCCAGCGATTTCTTTCGCGCATCCGTGGCGCCCGGCATCTCCACATCGATCCCGGCAATGCGCTTTTCCAGCCGACGCACGGAATTCCACAACGTTGCGTCATTCACCGCATCCGCGCCGCCCTTTTCCCCGATCACCTCGTCAATCGGACGACCATGAGATTTACCGGGAGTCTGGTGCCCCCCAAGGCGGCTACCGGCAAATCCGCAGCCGTGATTTGCCAATCGCGACCTCCAGCGGAGCCGGCCTCTGGTCGGGCGCCATGTCCTTCGCCCCAGCCGACGCCGGCGACTACCAGCTCGTCTATGACCGCGATAACTCCATCCTCTTCGTCCTCGCCCCCCTCGCCGGCGGGACGCGCGGCATCTACGCTTACCACGAGCCGGACGAAGGTCCCGGAGCCATCACCGGACCGATACGCCTGCCAGATGCCGCCGACCTCATCCTCGACCGCCCACGGTCCAGCCTCATCGCCATCACACGTTCAGGATCGATTCTGACCGCCGACCTCTCCGGCATCCGGGAACGCGACACCTGGGAAATCCCTGCCTACCGGGATCCTCTTTCCGAAGAGAGGATGCCAGCCGCCATCGCCGCCGAACCGACGCCCGGCCTGCCGTCCGTCGCGGTCGATGACACGCCGCAGCTCAACGCCTACGCACACACCATCGACGCGCGTATCCTCTCCATGAGTACGCCGTGGGCGGAGTGGACATCGGCAGCCCTGCCGACGGCCAGACTGTATTTCCCGAACGCGACAATAGCCATCCTTGAGACAGCGAACGAGGACATGGGATCGCCCGACGTGGTGAAAGAATTCCTGCAAGTCCGTCTGGAATGGCAACGCAACACGCCAGCCTACGTCGGCATCTACGCGGAGAGCGAAGGCCGTCGCTATGGACGCTGGCACGGCACACGCTACCCACGCGAAGAGCAGCTTGCCGGCCTCAAGCTGGCCGGTCGCCGTATCACGCTCCGCCTAATCATCGTATATTTCAATGACCTCAATTTCCTCTTGCGGTCCGCCTCGATCGATTGGCTCCCGGCGCGTGCTGACTGAGAACCACCGCAGCCGCTTGTACACCGCCTCCTCGGTACACATGCTCCCCGCTGCGATGACCTTGACGCTCACGCCGCGCAGGGCCATGCCGACCATCCATGGGAGGTTAGCGGAAAACTGCGCCGTCCTCCGACGCTGGATGTCACCATCCATGTATCCCGTCCGCAGCTTTGACCGGTAGGGGTCTGTCCGCGGAGATGGCTCCTCGACCGTGATCCCCATCTTTGCACACGCCGCGCGAACCATGTCCGGCGTCAACATGAGGTGTCCAAGCGGGTTGCTCATGATTCAGTATTCTACGTTCGCTTGTTTGCGTAACACCATTGGCGGCGGGATGATAGTGCCGTCGATGGATATGGATTTGGCGCCGGGAGACAGGTCGATGGACAATTCCATCGTGATTTTCCCCGACAAATCACCTGTCTCAAGGGCATATCCCTGCACGCGGGGCAGAGCATCCCGCAAGAAATCCGCGAAGAAGGCTGCTGCCTGCTTCGATGATTTTCCCCTCCGCCAACCGGAAGTCTTCCACGATTTTCTTCAGGCGGTCTATCCTCTGCTTGGTTTGCTCGACAACCGATTTGGGGGAATTCATGAAGGAAAAGAGGTAGAAAAGGGGTATCTCTGTCAATGGACAACAAAAAACCAGCCCGAAAAGACTGGGTTTATTTTTCTAAGTCATTGGCGGAGAGGGAGGGATTCGAACCCCCGGCTGGTTTTCACCAGCACCTGATTTCGAGTCAGGCGCGATCGACCACTCTGCCACCTCTCCGGAAAGCAAGGGCGCGAACGTAGTCGCCCGGTCCCAAAACAAAAGCAGAAAGTTTCAGAGGGCGCTTTTTGCCGCGGAAGCGGAAGGTTGGCCGGAATTTTGAGGTTTTCAGCTTTCCGGAGCCGTTGTTGGCTCGGGCGCATAATGGCAACCGTTACCAGACTCCTTCACACCCGCATGCGGGTAAACGATATCGAACGCTCCGTGAAATTTTACGAAGATGCACTCGGCCTGAGGGTGGCCCGCCGTTCGCAGTCCCCGCGCGGGGCGCAACTGGTGTTTCTGGCCACGCCGGGCAGCGAGGAGGAAATCGAGCTTTGCCAGATGCCCGCCAGCGCCGACGCGCCACCCGTGCAGGTGCAGCCCGATCTCATGCACCTCGCGTTCGAGGTCGAAAACCTGGAGGCTTTTGCCACAGAATTGAAGGCTAGGGGCTATGAACTCAGCGACGGTCCCACGCGGTCGGGCAGCGGCATGATCGCCTTCATCGACGCGCCCGAGGGCTATGAGGTGGAGTTGATCGAACGCCGGAAACAAGGGTCGGCTTGCACCCGATAGTCATCCCGGACTCGAGTCACCGGGCTCGATGAGCTGGTGTGGCGGCGGAGGCCGGGATGGTTCTGTTCCGGGTCTTCGCTTGCGAAGCCCCTACGGTCGATCCGCGTAACTTCAGTGCGCGATGATGATCGCAGGATTGGAATAATCCGGGCGATATGAAGGCGCTTCCGCGTAATATCCGTTATTTCAGGAAGGCTTCGAGACGTGTCTGGTCGATTTCGAGCGCGACGGCGCGGAGGAGGCTGCTGTCGTTGAGAATCACATACTTCCCGTCCGGGCTGATGTGCGGATGCGCGTGCCAGGGATGCTTTGTCGCCCGCCCCGCGTAGAGGACTTCCTTTTTCCCGGTCCTGAAGTCGATAAGGCAGGTTTCCATGGTAGTGCGGTCCTGCTGGTTGACGACATCGGCCACGGCCCAGCGTCCGTCGCGGCTGATGTTACAGTGCTGAAAACCCTTGCCCTCGGCGATGACGCGGCGGGTGCCGTCGTAGTTGACTTCCCACAGGCCGCGTGGCTGGCCGGGGCTGGGAGAAACCACGTCGCCAATGACTCCAGGTTTGTGATACAGGGCGCGCTCGTGGGTGATGAGGATGGGGCGGCCCTGATCGTCGTGCGGATCGAACATGCGCTTGCCTTGCGGAGCGAGTGTCGGATGCCAGGCCCAGATGCGGTCGAGCGGGCGTTGCCCCTTGGGCGCGCCGCCGACTTCGTTGCAGAGGGAAATCCAGGAGGGGTCGAAAGGATGATAATGGACGTGGTTGATGGTCCAGTCCACGGTCATGCGGGTGGACACGGCACCGGTGGCGATGTCGATTTCCTGGAGTTTGAATTCCTTGGGTTTCCATTTCCAGAGGGCGAAAGCGGCCTTGCTGCCATCGGGAAGAATGTCGGCTCCATGGGAAATTTGCGTGCCGGCGGGGGCGGTCGTGAGGATGCGGTTGGGCTGGCGTCCGGTGAGGTCGAGGAGGACGAGGGCGTTGTTGGAGCGTTTGGTCGAGGCGATGGCAAGACCGGCGTCGGTGATGCAGTAAAAGGAGTTGGTGTTTTCCGAGGCGGCGAGCGGGCGATGGTGGCCGGTGGCGGGGTCGAACTCCATCAGCGAAAGGGTGTTGGAGCCTTCGGATTCACGCCCGACCACAAAGGTGTTGGCGTCCCAATTTTTATCGGACCGCCAGAATCCATTGGAGTGAGGATAGGTAAAATACGTGCCTGCGGGCGTGGCGATGGCGCGACGGACGAGCGGGCTGCGAACGTCGAGCTTTTTAACGGGCTGAAGCGTGACGGTGGCATAACGGACAAAACCGGCGGGAGTTTTTCCTGACGCCTGGTCCGCATGGGTCGCCAGATTCAGGGTAAGATGCGTCGCGCCGGCGGGGATCGAGGCGGCGGGGATATCGAGAAAAAACTCCCGCCACGTAGTGCGTTTGTCACGACCCGCCTTTTTTCCGATTCCGGATACGAGGGGTTTGATGTCCTGAAATGGAACGGAGGAGAGGAAGCGTCCGTCTTTGCTCCATGCAACGAAGGCCCAGGGATAATTGCCCGCGTAGCCGGATGTGGCGTTGATGGCGATGGTGACGCGAAAGCCTTTTTTCAGGGTTTCGTCGAGGGGGACGACCGGCGATGTCCAGCCGAGAGCTCCTTGGCTGGTCGCGGCGAGTTGCAGGTAGTTGAGTCCGTTTTCGGAGGCGCGGACGAATGCTCCGGCGGCTTCCGGCGCGGGAGTCGTCGCCGGTGTGCCCTGATTCCAGACCGAGGGGTGCCAGCCGTTTTTCCCGGCGTCCGCCGTGGCGGCATCGGCGGAGACGGATTGGACGGGTTGGACAAACTCCCCGTTGGGGATTTGCGGGAAATCAGGGAGGTGTGATTGCGCGGAGAGAAAGGAGGCATGTCCGCACAGAGCGATTGCGGCGAATGCGGACACAAAAAGACAAGGATTGCCGGATTTTGTCATGGGAAACAAATCGCTGTTTTCCTGATACAGCGGGGGGGGGGGGGGGCGGTGGGAGGGTCAGGAAAGGCGGGCGCGGCGACGGAGCGTCAGGGCGACGCCGAGAATCGCTCCGCCGGCGAGGAGCGTAACGGTGGCGGGCTCGGGGACAATGGAGCCGGTGGCGCGCAGGGACTCGATTTGGCCCAAGGTAAGGATTCCTGAATCGGTCGTATTGTTTGTATAAATACGAATGTTGTCGATCAGTCCGTCGAATGGACGGGAATTGCTGCCGACGGAGTTTCCAAGGGCGAGAGAAACATCCGTGAGCGTCAGCGAGCCTTTGTTGAGCGTCAGGGCGTCACCTACCTTGGCGAGGGAATTACTGCTTTCGGAACCGATGTAGAAATTCACGTTGTTGGCGGTCAGCGCGCCGTCGTAGGTGATGGCAAAGAATACCCACGTGCCGGTGGCGTAATAGTTGCTCGCATTGCCACTGACGGTATTGCCGTTCACATAGAGGCCAAGGCGTCCGTTGGCGGAGGAGCTGACCACGAGCGCGCTGCCGGTCGTATCCAGTATTTTGGCACCGTTCCCGATCACGCTGCCGTCCGGTTTGAACCAGCCGGTGATGGTGAAGGACTGAATCACGCCGGTGCTGATCGTGGCAGTCGTCTGGGCGCGGTTGCCGGTATATGCCGTGGTGCTGCCGCCCATGCCATTTGCGCCGGTGCCGTTGAAGGCGCGGCCGGCGCCGCCGAGTCCAGTGTCAGCAGCGGAATAGAGGCCGGCGGGCGTGCCGACGCGGTTGCTTGTGCTGTGATTGGTGTCGTACATCGTGAGGTCGGCGGCACTGCCGAGGGCACCGGTGTTTGCCGTCGTGGTGGAGCCGGCGGTGTAGTCGTCGAACGTGTATTCGAGGAGCAGCATCTGCGCGGACGCGGTTGTTAAAAATGCCGCCGCGCAGAGCGGCAGGCACAGCAGGTGTCGGAGGTGGCGGTGTTTCATGCGGATTGTGGTTCGGGTATTGTTTGTATCGGGATTCAGGATCTGGTTTTTCATGGGATGCAGGGATGCGGGACGGAGATGGGTGGGAACGGGGGGGGGGAGGGATTTCCCGGGTCAGGAGGGATTGGGGAAGGGCATTTGCGCGATTTGCGCCTTCACTTCTTCGCGGGTTTTCATGGTCACATGGCCGTCGGCCCAGAGGACGTTGCTTTTGCCGTCGTGCGACTCGCCGATACGGATGTGATTGGAATGCGGATATTTGTTTCCTTCCCAGCCCGGTCCGCCCCAGTCGGTGACGCCAAAGTTTGAATCTGTAATCATAGGTGTATTGCTGGCTTCCTGTAATTGAGAGATTCGCACAAATTTTTCGGCACCTTTGTTGGAGCGCGAATTGTCAATAAGAACGGCGTAGTTGACGACGTAGGGATAGCCGTTCGGATTTTTGACTTTCGAGCCTTCCGTGGTGGGGATCGGCGTGAGGTTTTCCGGACAGATGGTTATTCGGGAAAGCGTCTCCGCTCCTCCGGTGTAGGGGGCAAGGGGGGAATCACCACTCGTGACAACACCGTCCCATAATTTCTGATACCAGTAAACACCGGGTTTGCTGCCAGGCGGGTATGCGACGGTGCCAGCCTGTCCGGCGATAAGGAAATCCCGGTTGTCCGAAGCATGGAGCATGATGGCGGCGTGAATCTGGCGGAGGTTGGAGGCGCAGGTGGCGCGGCGAGCGGTCTTGCGGACTTTTCCGACAGTGGGGAGGATGATCGCCGCCAGGATGCCGATGATGGCAATGACGGTGAGGAGTTCGATGAGCGTGAAGGCGCGGGTGACGGGTGTGGCTCGGGTGACGGGTTTCATGGTGGACGGTGTGTGTGGGGGGGGGGGGGAGGGAATGGTGCTGAATATGGTGGGGACGACAGGATGGAAAAGGTGGATTGATGGGAAATGTGTGCGGTTGATGGTGGATTTGTGCCGGATCAGGGTCTGGTGGAAAGAGCGGGGCGGTGGGGCGGTTTTGCTTTTATGGTAAATTTGTGGTCCATGAAAATGATCATCCGCAGGCTTGAGAAAAGAGCGAAGACTGGCATATATGGGCTGATTATATTCTTTTTGTGACAAAACTGATCGCCCATTTGCAACGGTCCTGGGGGCCGGAAATGCGCACTTCGCTCCCGCGACATGGAACGGGTGTGATGGCCGTAGGGCTGGAAACGGTGCGGCCGGGGCGGCGGTACTGTTTTGACGGGATGCGGCCGCTGGCACTGACGCGGCCGCCGATCGGGGTGTTTCTGTATTCGCTGAAAGGATGGGGCGTGCTGGAGACGCCGGCCGCAGGAGGAAGCGGAAGGAGCGGAGGAGTGGCGGAAATGGTGCCGGAGGAGCATGCGCTGCTCGTCAGGGTGCCGTCGGAGCATTGTTACCGGAGCGCGCCGGAATGCCCGGAATGGACGTTTGTGTGGTTTGTGTTCGATCACGCGTATCTGATCGAGCGGTTGTTTTCGCGGGGGGCGGAGGATTTTCTGAATCGTGTGTTCGCGCTGCCCGAGGAGTCGGCGCCGGTGAAGGCGGCGCTGGCGTTGGTGGAGCATATCTGGCGGGGCGGGGGCGATGACTCGTTTTCGGTCGAAGAGGGGCTTTTCCGGTGGATGCTGGAAATGGAGAGGTGGGTGTTTCTGCAAAAACATCCGCTGGAGCCGCGGCGGAAACTGCTGGAGCAGGTGCGGGCGTTCACGTTGCGCCATCTCGCGGAGTCGTTGCCGGTGGAGCGGCTGGCCGCGGAGTTTTCGATGAGTCGCACGCACTTCACTCAGCGGTTTTCCCGGGTGACGGGACAGATGCCGGCGGGGTTTGTGCGCGAGGTGCGGCTGGGCGAGGCGGCGGGGCTGTTGCGCGATGCCAGTCTTTCGGTGAAGGAGATCGCGGCGCGCACGGGGTTCGCCGACGCCAACCATCTGTGCAAGTGCTTCCGGGCGCGGTTTCACTTTTCGCCGGGAGCGTATCGGAATCTGCGTGACGCGGCGGCCGGGACGGGGGAGAGAGGGAGAGGGGGGGGGGAGGGACGGCGGTGAGGCAACGCTCGCGGGCTGGAAGCCCGTGCCACGCCGGACGGAGAGGCAATGCTCACGGGCAAGGATGCCCGTGCCACACCGGAACACGGGCAAGATGCCCGTGCCACTCCCGGAGCGGGCGGGACGCCCGCGCCACTTCCCTGAACTCGGTTACACTTGCTCCAGCAGCTTGTAGAGGCGGGCGATCATTTTTGTCGGGTCCTCGAAGAGGCCGGCGGCGATGAGGGAGTTGTCGAGGATTTGCTCGGCGATCAGCTTCGCCTTGTCGGGCGATGACGCTCGCGCGGCGGCGAGGTGCCGGATCACGGCGTGGCGCGGGTTGATCTCGAGGTTGACCTTGAGCGGCGCGTCGGCGGCATCTTTGTCCCTGGCCATGGCTTTCATCATGCGGCGCATGTGCGGCGTCATGAACTTGTCGGCGTTGGTCGCCAACGCGGGCGACTCGACGAGGCGGTCGCTGGATTTCACGGTCTCGACGCGCTCGCCGAGCGTTTCCTTGAGCCATTTGGCGAGGTCTTCGGTCTCGTCTTTCGTGAGCGCGCCTTCGGCTTCGGGTGGCGTGGGGGCGTCGGGGAGTTTGACGTCGGCGTGGTCGGCGGATATCAGTTTCT
Organism: Opitutaceae bacterium; assembly: GCA_031266495.1. Next base: position 1,519 of record JAISAX010000294.1, on the reverse strand, counting down.
TGCCGTCGTATTCGCGGACGTTGTTCATGATGTATTCGTCCACGGGTTCGTAGCAGAAGAGGACTTCGATGCCGCGCGTTTTGAAGCCTTCGAGGTAGGGGCCGTTTTCGAGCGCTTCGCGGTTGGCGCCGATGAGGTAATAGATCTCCTTGGCGTTGTCGCCGGTGGCGGTGATGCGCGAGATGTAGTCGGCGAGCGAGGTGGTTTTGCCTTTTTCGGTGAGCGAGGATTCGTAGCGGAGCAGTTTTACGAGGGCGTCCTTGTTGGCGTAATCGGTGGCGGCGCCTTCTTTCAGGAAGATGGCGAATTCGTTGTGGAATTCGTTGTACGCATCGGGGTGGGCGGTGGCTTCTTCATCGAGGTGTTTGAGGAAGCGTCTGGTGATGACGGTGCCGAGTTTTTGCAGGAGGGCTTTGTCCTGCATCGTCTCGCGCGAGATGTTGAGCGGCAGGTCCTCGCTGTCCACGACGCCTTTGAGGAAGCGGAGCCATTCGGGGAGGAGGTCTTTAGGGCGGGCGTCGATGAGGATTTTCCGGCTGTAGAGGGCGACGGCGGGTTCGAGGCGCGTCATGCCGAATTTTTCGGTGTTTTCCTTCGGCACGAAGAGCAGGGCGTTGATCTGGAGGGGGGCGTCGGCGCTGAAGTGGAGGCGCTGGCGGGGTTCGTCCCAGGCGTGCGCCTGGAATTTGTAGAATTCGGTGTACTCTTCGTCCTTGATCTCGTTCTTCGAGCGCAGCCAGAGCGCCTGGATGGTGTTGATGCGTTTGCCGTTGAGGTTGATCGGGAAGGTGACGTAGGCGCTGTAGTGTTCGAGGATGCTTTTCACCCGCGGTTCTTCGGCGAATTCGCCGCAGTCGTCCTTGAGTTCGATCACGATTTTGGTGCCGTGCGTGAGGTCGGGGGCTTCTTCGATGGTGTAGCTGCCGGCGCCGTCGCTCGACCAGACGTGGCCTGGTTCGGCGGTGCGCCAGGAGCGGGAATATACTTTCACGGTCTGGCCGGCCATGAACGCGGCGTAGAAGCCGACGCCGAACTGGCCGATGAGGGTGGCGTTTTTCTGGCCGCCTTCGCCGAGGGCTTTGAGAAAGGCTTTGGAGCCGGAGTGGGCGATGGTGCCGAGGTTTTTCACCAGTTCTTCGCGGGTCATGCCGAGGCCGGTGTCCTGGATGGTGAGGGTTTTGGGTGTGGCTTTGTCGTCGGTGGTGAGGTTGATCTCGGGGTCGCGGCCGGCGTCCTGGATGTCTTTTTCGGTGAGCTGGAGGTGGCGGAGTTTCTCCAGCGCGTCGGAGGCGTTGGATACGAGTTCGCGGACGAAGATTTCTTTCTCCGTGTAGAGCGAGTGGATAACGATATCGAGCAGTTGCTTGATTTCGGCCTGGAATTCGAAGGTTTGCGGTGCGGTGGTGTTGGTCATGGTTGTGTGGTTGAAAATACGAAAGAGAACCCATGCCCTAAAAAGGTCTGGTGGCGAATGTCCAGTTTTTGGATCGGAGAAATGCGTGCGGCGTGCGGCGTGCGG
>JAISAX010000257.1 GCA_031266495.1 Opitutaceae bacterium | reverse complement strand
CGAATGAACGCGAATGTTTTTCAAGAAGACCTGCTCTTGTTCAACAAAGTTATCTTCTCTCCGAATTCGCGTCTATTCGCGTCCATTCGCGGTTAAAACGACTTTTTCAAAGTGCCCTTGTGAATGAAGCCAGCTCAGTCGAAGCATTCGCGATTATTCGCGTCCACAAGCTCTTAATCCCGCAGAATACTAGACGCGACGGCCTGTCACACATGCTCGCCCGGAATCCAGAACGTTGTCTGCCTGGCGAGTGCCTCGGGTTTTCCCTCTACTTCCAACACCAGGATTGTTGCGATGCGCTCAGGCACAGGCACGGGCAAACAGCGCAGAAAGAGCCGGTCTCCTCTTTGTTCAAACTCAACCGGTTCGCCTCCCTCAAGCCACCATGCGCGAAGCACCTTGTTCCCGAGTTCCGACCAACATATTTCCGCCCCGTGGTTCTTTCGCAATATGAGGTAGATGCGCCTGTCCTTCACGATGGCAAAGCCCCATGTGTTCCAACTGAACGGGCTTCGCTCTGATTGTACAATCGCCTCGCGGTTGATAGATAACCAGGCGCCCACTTCCCGTAAAATCCTGACCGACTCTTCAGGGATCGTACCATCGGGACGTGGACCGATATTGAGCAACAAGTTCCCTCCATCTTTTGCGGTTTCGCAGAGTAATTTGACGACCGCCCGGGCATCTTTCCAATTATTGTCGCCTGCATGCCAGCCCCAGCTCTCGTTGAGGGTCATACATGCTTCCCATAACGTCTGCGCGTCTTTCGGGGCGCGTACGGCCTGCTCACTGATCCTCACGTGCGAGGGCGGACCGTTGCGCGTATTGATGAGGAGATGCGGTTGTAGCCGCAGCAATTCCTCGTTGACCTCGCTACGCTGCAAATCAGCGGGAACGCAGCCATCGTACCAGAGGTAATCGATCCTGCCATAGTCGGACATGAGTTCGATCAATTGCGCCCGGTAGTAGGCAATGAACCGTTCACGCGCCTCGGGAGAGGCCCAATCCTTTTCGCCGGGCCAATCACGGAAGTAAGGACCGGGGTAATCCGGATGCTGCCAATCCGCCGGTGAGTAGTAGAAGCCGACCTTGAGTCCAGCCGAGCGCACCGCGTGGACAAACGGAGCGACGAGATCGCGCCCAGGCCCAATATTGCCTGCATGAAAATCCCCTGTCCTGGTCGGCCACAGTGCGAAACCGTCGTGATGCCGCGCTGTGAGAACCATATAACCCATGCCCGCCTCCCTGGCAAGGGCTGCCCATGAAACCGGATCGTAGTTTTCAGCCCGAAAATTCTCCGCATAAAGGCGAATGTATTCATCCTGAGGGATGCGTTCGCGATTGCGAAACCATTCGGCTCGCCCGCCGACAGAATAAGCGCCCCAATGAATGAACATGCCATAGCGGGCTTCGTTGAACCAAATGTGGTCAGATTTCATATTAAAGTCGTTGTTTTAAATTGATTATCGGTTTATCGACCGAAGTGTCAGATGCGTCGCAATAGTACGGAAGGCAAAAACACGCTCCGGATGGCGGCAGGAATTTCATTTTAATCCGGCTTCCCGGGAAGAAAGACGAGTTGCTGCGAGAATGGGCGCATCGATATGTCCAGTTTTTGGCTGACGGGAGCCTGCACTTTGGTTACTGTAAAATCCGGGTCCTTCGCGGCTATTTCATAAATTTCAACCGGACGATGAAACGATCCGGGCTTTTCGGATATTCGTGCGTTGAGAATATCCGCGCGAACTTTCTTTGTACTATTGGACGTGTTGATAACTATCAGTACAAGATGTGACGGCGTCTGCAAGGCATAGCACTCAACGCTCTTGCCTTCCACAACGCTTGAAACGATCTCCGCATTCCCCAGCCGGTTATTCAGGATTTCAAATAGCGTGGCCGATGGCCTGGCCACGATGTCCCCAATGGAACTGGAATCAGCGCTGACCGAGCCATAGACGCTGCCGCCGGCAAAGTGCCAGAAGTAAGCCCCGTCAATATTTCCCGCGAGCTGACACTGCATCAAGACTGAAGAAAGCCAGATCGACAGATAACCCTGGGTTAGACGCTCGTCCACCGGAGGCTTCCAGGGACGTCCGTAGCGCATATTATATTCCGTTAAAAGCGACTCGATTTTGCGGTCGGGGCTGTGCCTTTTCAGCATCTCGGCGACCTCTCTGCCGTGTTTGGCGAAGCTGCCGCACCGGGGAAGAATCTGCTCAAAAGGCACCCGCGTCCCCACCGCATAATAATGCCATGATAGAAAATCCATATTCGTCCCGCAATGGACCACCAATTCTTCCAGCATTTTGACATCCGGCCAGCATTCCGCCGTGCCACCGATTTTTACTGATGGGCAGACTTTTTTGATTTTTGGAGCAAGCAGATTATAAAAGCGGTAATGCCTGTTTCGAACGTCCTCGGCTTTTCCAAGAATTTGCTCGTTGAATACATTGATATAGTCAATTGGATATTTTTGTTCGTTGACCAGATAATCGACATAGGCGGCATACCAGTCCGTAACTGCAGGCCAATTGGCTTCCTCTCCCGGTTCCTTCTCGGGGAGCGCCTTGCAGAGAACATATAAAATCCTGATTTTCCCCTCCTTCTTGATCCAGTCGAGGCCTTCACGCTCCTCCGGGAGCAGATCTTTTGCCGTGGCGAGATTGGCAATGTCATCCGCGTTTGGATGTCCCTCCCACATCTTGGGGTTCCAGAGACGGACATGCCGGGGACCCATTTCGGAAAGAAAGGAAAGATAGGGAGTACGGCTGGCGAATTTTCCTTTGAACAAATGGGTGAATAAATACGGATCGTTCATTGAAAACAAATCCCGATTCACTTTTCCAAGGGTGACATTCGCATTTATAGTAGCTTTTATTTCGGTGGCCTCATTTGCGTCGTGCGGCAAACCCATTGCACTCCCGGTTCCTGAACCCGCAATTCCCACAACATAGGAGAGGTAATCAGAGGTTTTCGAGGTAACTTGAATAGATTGAATCATTTTTTGAGGGAAAGGATTTTCCCATGAACTCAAATACAGATTTATGGAAACGCCGGTAAAATAGGACGAGCAGACTCTGCTTGCCAGAGGGAGGTCGCTGTAGTCTCTAAGCTGACCCGCGACCCGTTCGTCTTCGCGGACGGGTATGGAAGCCGTTGTTCCGTCCTCATATTTAACGGTGTATGCAAATATATCGCCCTTCAATGGCATCGCACTGCCCCGGACGCCATGCAGAAAATGAAGAAACCCGAATCTGGATTTAATGGGTATATCGACCGATTCCGGAAGTACGTTCGCATTGCTCCGCTGCATATCCTGGGCTTGTGGCTCAACACCAAGCGTTGACTCTCCCGGTGTTGGCTTCGATCCGGATTCGTCTTGCGCCGGCTTGGGCTGCATGACCGCTATAAGGCCAAGTTTACCCCTGGACAACGGGAAGTTGAACTCACCGAAGACGATGCTGCCTTTTGCCAGACAGGAGTCCGCCAATATCTTTAAATTATCATCCGGGGGATTCAGAGGCAGCGTGGCGGCTTCCGAAATGTCTATATACTCGATGGACGAAGCACTGTTGGCGCCTGTTTTATTCTCATTCCCGTTTTTTTTTTCGGGGAGGACGTTTATCACTATGTTTCGGGAATCAATCTTGCCGTTCGCTTTGACAGATACCGTGAATGTATGCGTTCCTGCGCTTGAGGAGTTTGTCTGCCAGGTGAATTTATTGGCATCACTCAGGATGCCTTCAGGATTGAAGTCCGGGTCTTTTGAAAATGCAACGCAATCGAGTATGCAGTCACTGACCGGTGGCACGAGAAACGAGATTTTAGTGGTATCCGCAGCCCGTTCGAGTGCCTCTACCCTTACCCACCTCCAAGTACCTTTGTTTTTACTGGCGTTGACCCAAGCCTTCTTGTTCGCCCCATCGGATTGGAGCATGTGAAGTTCGCATCCCTTCGTACCGTTGACCCGCAGCCAGCAAATTGTCCCCTCCCCGGGATCGACGTCGATGACAATTCTGCGGCCCACCTGTTCGCTAATAGAACCCTCTGCGATTTTTCCCGAAGCCTGATCCGAACATCGAACGAGGCGATAGGGCCCTTGTTGTTCGCTGCCAAACCGGAAGATCGCAGTACCAAGGTATTGATCGGCAACCTGAATCTCAATATGAACCGGTTCGCCAGCCGTCACTTCAGACGGGAAACGGATATCTTTAATGAGAGATCCGGATTGAGCATTACATGGGATCAGTCCCAAGCCGGTTGAAAACAGAAGTACTGCGGCGAAACGTTTTAACGTTATGTTCGATAGACTTGTCATGAGAAAGTATTATGGTATTGGATGGATTGGGGGGGGGGGGAGAGAATACGACAAAAGTCAGGAAAGAATCCAGGAAGGTAGTGACTTTTTCCCGACGAGGCGTTGGCGCCGGAAAAAGCGCACTGCAACGGCGGCGAAACCGCTGATCAACAGCGATGCCACATGAGGTTCGGGCACTGCTACTGCCGCGACCAGCTCATTTTCGCTTATGGCCGCGCCTGCGACCCCGTTGAAAATGACGTTTGAGAGGGCGGTGCTGTCCCAGGCGGAAGTGTCCGTAAAGAAAATCCTTGTCGAGCCTGACTCCCAACCCGTGATATTTAACGTGCCGCTGATTGACGAGAGGCTGGCGAATGTCAGATTCGAATCACCGGCAAGACTGATATTGCCTCCGGCGGCGGTGACAACGAGTGAGCCAAGCGTTTCACTATATGACTGGGTGTTCAGTGTTCCACCATCGAGCGTCAATGCAGCTCCACTGTTGATTTGATTGGACTGGGAAAGACGGACTTCACCAGACGAACCAACCGTCACTCCAGCGGCGCCAATGGCATCCACGCCGGCAGTCTTGTTCAATTCGAGACGAGCATTTTGAACCTTGAAAGCAGTGGCTGTAGTGTTGGCGCTTGCCCCGGAGAGTTGGATCACTCCACCTCCGTCAAAGAGGACAATGGTTCCAGCACCTGATGCAGAATCGTCAGAGATGACTCCTCCCAAATTGAGCGTATTGTTTGCAGCCGCATAAAAACGATAGGTGACATTCGCGGCGGCCGTGCTGCCTTGATTGAGGTGAATATCTTTGGAATTGGTGACAGTTCCTGTGCCGCTGAAATCGGAACCAAACGTGACGGTCGCCCCCGCCGTTGAGCCGCGCATGTTCACTGCGAAGGATGGATTGCCTCCGCTAAGTGTGACATTCGCCTGGCTCAAATAGATGCCTGCACCATCACCGGAAACGATCAGGCCGCGAGCGCTATTGAGATTTGCGTAGATATTGATCCGGCCACCTGCGTTAGAGAGGAAATTGTTAATTCCAGCACCACTGCCGGTCGAATAGAAATTCAGGGTGGTGCTATTGGCAGCTTCCAGGGCATTCACACCGGAAAACGTTGCCGAGGGAGCAAAGGAAATGGCTCCTCCACCTTGAAACGTCAGGCTGCGTGAGCCAGTAGTTACGCCTGAAGCTGAAGTTGACAACTGGCCTGAAAGAGTGAGTGAACTGGTGCTATCGACATTGATCTTGATGGCGGCACCCGTAGAGGATATGTCAAACACCAGATTCGAATTGATAGTCTGCTGAACCCCTGAGGTATTTTCCAGAAAGGTACTGCCAGACGCTGCGGAGAGTGTCAGCGGTGAGCCTGAAATTGTATAGGAGGCTGCCCCGCTCAAAAATTGCAGTTTGCCAACCGTTGTTGGGGCACCCACAGACACAGCAGTATTTGAAGAACTGCCGTTGAAGCTTGCAGTTTCGGCTGCTGTATCGGGGGGGGCATCCGCACCAGACCAGTTAGCAGCTGTCAACCATGCTTCATCCGTGTTTCCGTCCCACGTGAGCACTTGGGCGGAGATCTGTGACAATGGAATAAGTAGAATGGCCAAGCGGCGGATTGATAGTTTGAGGTTCATGGAATAGAATGATTTCACGTATCCGAATGTTTCAGGTACGGATACATGCCGCAATGCGATTGCCGTTTATACGGATAAATAGAGAGGTTTCCTTGATCGCACCTCTTCCTGCTCTCTCGTCCATTCACCGTGAATTTTCCGTACCCTCCGGACGGCGTTTCCGTGCCCAAATTCCTTTCCACACTCAGCGCATTTGCCCTCGCTGCGGGTGATGAACACCACGATGTCCTCCCGGTTTTTTTCATTCTGTTTTTTCGCCCTGGCATCGGAGACGGTTTCGACGGCTGCGGACGTGTGACTCTGTTGTTTCTTCGTTATGCCGCCGGATGTTACGATCTTCACCTGCCCGCGAGAAAAGCCTCCGATAACCATCCCCGTCTGTATCGAGGGTGATGGACCGGCCAGAAAAACCAGACAGGGGGCGCCGGTTGACATGCGGAAAGGCAATTCATCCGGATTCCGGAAGCAAGACGGGGGGAAAAACCGCCTCCGCTCTCTCACTTATATGTATCAATAACGCAATTCTCGTTAACCCGGCGGGAACGGGGCAGGCTGGCTGGCATCATGTCCATGCCTCCCGCAATTCCCTCCACTCCCGCCACTCCGGCGCCGGCCTCGGATCCCGCCCTCTATCCGCCCGCCGTCGCGCTCACCCGCGGACCACGCTACCATTTTTTCGGGTATTACGAAAAATGCCCATGGGACGCCTCCGGACGACGGTTGTTGACCATGGAATCGACCTTCATGGACCGCCCGCCAACCGCCGAGGATGTGCTCACACTCGGCCTCGTCGATTCGCCCGCGGACGGCGGCGGCGACGGCAAATTCACGCCCTTCGCCACCACCCGCGCATGGAACTGGCAACAGGGCTGCATGCTCCAGTGGCTCGGCGACGGCTCGACGGGCGATGTCATCTTCAATGACCGCATTGATGGCCGGCTCGTCTCCCGTATTCTTAACATAGATACGGGAAAGGAGCGTGTTCTCGACCGGCCCGTGTACGCGGTCAATCGCGGCGGCACGACGGGCATCTCGCTCAACTTCGCGCGCCTCCAGCACCAGCGTCCCGGCTACGGATACGCGGGCGTGCCGGACGCATGGGCCTCCGTGGACGAGCCGGAGGACGACGGGCTGTACGCCGTCGATCTGGCCACCGGAAAAAGCCGGCTGATCCTGAGCGTGGCCGCAGCGGCGCGGTTTCAAAGAGGACCGGATTTTGACGGGCGCGTGCACCGTTTCAATCACGCCCAGTTTGGCGCGGATGACCGCCGCTTCGCCGTGTTGCACCGTCGCAAGACCGCCGCCCAGGAGGTCGGTTTCACGCGCCTGCTGACGCTCGATGTCGGGGGCGACGGCCTGCGCTGCCTCACCGATCACGAAATGGTTTCCCATTACGACTGGCGCGGCGGCGACGCCATCCTCGCCTGGGCCAATCGCAATGACACCGGTTCGCACTATTATCTGTTTCACGACAACGACGAGGCGCCGGAGCTGCGCATCGAGATGATCGGCGACGGCATCCTTGCCTGCGACGGGCACTGCTCGTTTTCTCCCGACCGGCAATGGGTGTTGTCCGACACGTATCCGGACAAGCATGACCACCATCGCACGCTGTTTCTCTGGCACATGGAATCGGCAACGCGGATCGACATCGGGCGTTTCCTTTCGCCGCCGATGGAGTGGCAGATCCGGTGCGACCTGCATCCGCGCTGGGCGCGCAACGGACGTAGCGTGTGCATCGACTCGATCCACGAAGGCGCCCGGCAAATGTACCGAATCGACGTCAGTGAGATCGTCAGACGGTGAGCCGGCGGCAGGCGTCCGTCAGGCGCCTTCCGTTTCCGTCGGCACCGGGCGCAGGGTCGCGCCTTCGCGCCATTCACCGTTGATCAGGGTCAGGCGCGGACGGCGGGGCAGGCCGTATTCGTTGCGGTGAATCCGGGCGGCGAGCAACTCGATCGTGGTCGAGCCGATCATCGCATGGTCTTCCTCAATGCCCGAGACACGGGTCTTGCCAGGCCGGTTGACGCAAGCGTGGCCGACATCGTCCGGACTACCCAGGCCCAGGCGTCGCAACCACGTTTCCTCCCAGCCGGTCAGGCTCACGAGCGCGTCGGGTTTGTGTTTTTTAACCCAGGCTGAAAAGGCGGGGAAGGATGCGGCCTCGTGGCGACCCGCGAACAGAGGAATGCGACGCCGGGCAGGCAGGCGCCGGTGCATGACAAGAAGACCGGACAACCAGTTCCGGTCCACGGCCTCGATCTCACAGGGTTGCAGGCTCATGCCGATCCGCCGATAGCCGCGCATCTCCAGTTGGTCCAGGACGGTGTCGATGTTGTGCCGGTGGTGCGACGAGACCCGATCCACCTGCGGCGTGTCCCACGTATAGGAGATGGTAATACAGGCGTAGTCCTGCCAGCGCAGGGCCGACAGGTCGAGGGGACCGCGTTTCGGGCCGGCGAGCACGAGGCCGCGAATGCCTCGCGCGTGCAGGATGCGATCGAGCCGCCCGGCAGTCATGCCTTGCGCCCGCAGGAAAAAGGGTTCGGTGCGAAAACCCAGTTTGGCCGCGCAGGCAGTCATGCCCTCCCATTGTCGCCGGACGAATTCGCGGTCCAGCCAGCCGGCCTGATCCTCCGCATCGACCAGGAGGGCAATGCAACCGCCGGTCCTGGCGCGCCGGTTCCGGCGGATCTGCGCCATGAGGCTGGCGACATAGGGATTCGCCCGGTAGCCCTCCGCCTCGGCGAGCTGGTGGATACGCCGGCACGTGGAGGCGGGAATGGAGGGATGACCGCGCAAGGCGAGCGAGATCGTCGTCTGGCTGACGCCGGCGAGCGAGGCGAGGCTTCGTTGATTCAGCGGCATGAGTGGACGCGTCGGGAAGAGCCACTAATCATGAAAAGTAACCGGCGCGTTGCAAGGCCGGGCTGTATCCGGTCCGGATGAAAGCGCGATTCCATGAACCCGTCCGTATCCAAAACCGTCTCCGGAAACACGATCCTTTCCCTGCCGCTGGCGAAGAAAGTGGGCCAGGTGTGCAGCCCCGTCTTTCAGGCCAGCACGTTGCCGGACTACCTTGCGGATTTCGTACGCGAATACGGTATCGGATTTGTTCGCTACTGCATCAACGCCGCCTACGACAACCAGAGCAGGCTCGCCGGCCAGCCCAACCCCCGCCTGACTCCCGAAACCAACGCCGCCCTGCTCAACGGGCTGCAAACACTCTCGCTCGCACACGGCAGCGGGTTGCCGCTCGTCATCGGCGTCGACCAGGAGGGCGGCACACGCAACGACCTCAACCGCTACGGCGCCCTTGTTTTCGGAAGCCACATGAGTTTCGGATGCGCGGACGACGCCGTACTCACGGAAGAGGCCGCCTTCCTGACGGGACGGCAAATGCGCGCCATCGGAATCAATCTCGTGCAGGCTCCGATCACGGACGTCTTTTCCCGCGAGGGCCGCGCGACCATGAAAGCCGCCTCCTTCGGCGAAGATCCCGCCCTCGTCACCCGGCACGCGCTGGCCATGATGCGCGGCTACCATCGCGCCGGCCTGGCCGTGATGATCAAGCATTTCCCCGGCTACGGGGCTACCGCGGTCGATGCGCACAAGGGCATGGCCGAGGTCGTCAAGTCGCTGGAAGCGCTGGAGGCGCACGACAACCTCCCGATCCGTGAACTGCTGGCGGCTGGCGCGGATGCAGTGATGACGGGGCACGTAATCGTCGAGGCGATGGACTCCACCCGCGCCCCCGCCACGGTGTCGCGACCCATCATCCATGGCTATCTGCGCGAGCAACTCGGCTTCGACGGCGTCGTTGAAACCGATGCCATGCGCATGAGCGCGATCCAGGAAAAATACGGCACAGCACGAGCGAGCGTGCTGGCGTTCCAGGCCGGGTGCGACGTGCTGCTCCTGCGAGGCGACGCCGGCCATTTTCTCGACGGGTATCGCGCGGTTTACGACGCGGTGAAATCGGGCGAGCTGGCCGAACCGGCGCTCGACGCCGCGCTCCTGCGCATCCACCGACTGCGCCGGCGCATCAAACTTTACGAAAACGCCGTAGTGCCGGTGGCAGGAGCGTCCGCCGCATTTGCGTCGGAGGCCGCCCGGCATTGCGCGCAGACCCTCGCCGACCGTTCGGTGGTCGTGCTGCGCGACGAGGCGAAGCGCCTGCCGCTCCGGCTGAAGGCCGGCGCGCGCCTGGCCGTGATCAGCCCCAAACCGCAAAAACTCGACGGAGCCGACGACCCGATCCAGAGCGAGGACATGCTGATCCGGGCGGTACGCGAACGGTTTCCGGACGCGGAGGGCCTGCTCGTCGAACTGACACCGACGGACGCCAACCTCGCCGATGCCCGCACCCTCTGCGAGCGCGCGGATTTTTCGATCGTCGCCAGCATCAATGCGATCAACTTCCCGCGTCAGCCGGAGCTGGTGAGAACCTGCCTCGCGGCGGGCAAGCCCGCGATCATCGTCGCGATGGAGTCGCCTTACGACCTCGGAGCGTATCCGGAAGCGGATACCTGTATCTGCACGCTCGGAGCCAGCCGGGATGCGATGCGCAGCGCGGTGAAAATCATCACCGGAGAACTCCGGCCGGGAGGCAAACTTCCTGTCACCCTGAAACTCCCCTGAAGCGCTGAACCCGACCGAACCGGAAAACAATCATGCCGGATACTCACCACCACGAAAAAATTTCCTGCGCCAGCCGGCACGCGCGCATGGTCGCCTGCGATAGCGACGGCTGCGTTTTCGATGTCATGGACCTGAAGCACAAGGAGTGTTTCTGCCCGGCCTTCATCAAACATTTCCAACTGCAACGCTGCGCCAGACAGGCGCGCGAAGTCTGGGAATTCGTCAATCTCCACAGCCGGACGCGGGGCAGCAACCGTTTCAAGGCGGCCGGCCTCGCGCTGAAACTTCTCTCCGTGCATCCCGAAGTGGCCGCGACCGCGTCCGGAGCCGGGTTCATGGAGCTTGGCCGCTTGCAGGATTTTTTGGCCAATACCGGGGCGCTCGGGGAACCGGCGCTGCTCCGGGCCATTGGCGAAACCCGCGACCCCGCGCTGCGGGCGATGCTGGACTGGACACGCGAGGTGAACGCCGCGGTGGCCGCGATGTGCCACGGCCTCGGCCCGTTTGCCGGAGCGGCCGAAGGGCTGCGCCACGCGGCCCGTCATGCGGATGTGGTGGTGGTCAGCCAGGCTCCGCGCGAGACACTGGTCAACGAATGGACCCACGCCGGACTGGCTGGCGACACGGCCTTCATCGCCGGGCAGGAGTTTGGCGGCAAAGCCTCGCAAATCCGGCAGGCCATCAAGGATCATTATCCGGCGGACCGGGTTCTGGTCGTGGGGGACGCTCCCGGGGATCAGGAAGCGGCGGCAATGGTCGGCGCGAAATTTTTTCCGATCAACCCGGGAAGCGAGACCACGAGCTGGCGGCATTTTGTCGAGGAAGGTTTTCCGCGATTTCTGCGCGACGAGTTCGACGCCGCCTACCAGGGCCGACTCAACGCGGCTTTTGACAAAACCCTGCCGTCCGCCCCGCCATGGCTGCAGTAAGGGGGGGGGGGGGAGGTTACCTGAACCGGCAATCAGGTCTGTCATGGTTTTTCAATGATACTGCTCTACGATTAGAGTTTATTGCGAATCGCTCCAGGTTCCTGTCGGCGGAAAGTTCGTGGAAACGCATGTATCCAATGATCCACTTGCCGCTTCCCGCATGGACGCCCGGCCAACTCGTTTGCTTCTCCGGCCTCGACGGACAGACCAGGCATAACGATGGCCTCGTCGCGCGGACCCGTCCCGAATCTGTATTGCGAATCGAATTACCCTCGACGCTCGAAGTGCGATTCCCCGGAGCGCAATCCGGTGCGAGCCTGAGCAATGATGTCGTCATCACGGAACGAACGCAGGCCGTGTTGATCGATGCGCACCATCTCCTCATTGCCGGTCCCTGCCAGATTGCCGCGCCCGATTCAGGCATTCCCCCCTCGCTGCGCGTAGCGGTCAGCAACGCCGGCAACGGCACTCTCCCTCGCACTCTCATCGGTGTCGCGGGACGCTGGAACCCCGCTCTGATCGACACCGATACAGAGGCCGCCAAGGCCGCCCGCCTCCACTGGCTCGCCGCGCAGACCCTGCCCGCCCGCATCGCGCGATACCCCGCCTCCACCGCCGCGTGGCGCAAGGCCCTGTGCATGTTCAAAAGCCAGATATGTTCCCCCGAGGGCCGCTTCCGCCATCGCTGGACGACGCCCGATCGCTGGCCCCACCGCGCCCTCTGGCTCTGGGATTCCGCCTTTCATGCCATCGGCTGGCGCCACCTCGATCCCGCCCTTGCCCGCGAAATCCTCCAGGCCGTCTTCGACACGCAACGCCCCGACGGTTTCATCCCCCACATGGCCACGCCGACGGAAATATCCTCCGTCACCCAGCCTCCGGTCCTCGCCCTTGCCGCCGGCCTCGTCGACGAAACCGCGCCCGACGACGACTGGCTCGCCGCCATTTACCCCGCCCTCGCCCGCTACCTCGAATGGGATTTGGTCCACCGTGACCACAACGGCAACGGACTCTGCGAATGGGCTGTGGACACCGCCAACCCCGACAACCGCAGTGACGAAAGCGGCATGGACAACAGCGCCCGCTTCGATGCCGCCGCCCTCCTCGATGCCGTCGATTTCAACAGCTACCTCGCCCACGAATGCGAATGGATGGCCCGCTTCGCCATTCGCCTCGGACGGCCCGCCGAAGCCGTCCGCTGGCGGCAGCGTCATTCCCGCATAACTACACTCGTCAACCGGCATCTCTGGGACGACGACGCCGGTTTTTATTTCGACCGCGACATCGCCACCGGCCAGCGCACCGGCATCTGGTCCGGGCCCGGCTTTCTCCCTCTCCTGTGCGGCGCCGTCGATCCTGCCCGCGCGCGCCGCCTCCTTGCGCACCTGCGCCCCGGCGGCGGCGGACGTTTCGACACGCCCATCCCCGTTTCCAGCATCCCGCCCGGCTCTCCCGGCTACACCCGTGACATGTGGCGCGGCCCCATGTGGGTCAACCTCAACTGGCTCGTGATTCGCGGTCTCGTCCGCACCGGTAACGACATCGCTCCCGCTGACCCTCAAACCGCCGCCGGTCTCCGGCAGCTCGCCGCGCATCTCCGCCACAAAACCATCGCCGAACTCGAACACTGGCACGCCAGGTTCGGCACCTTTTTCGAGTTTTACGACGACTCCGGACGCATCCCGCCTCCCGAACTCCCCCGCAAGGGCCGCAACGCTCCCGGCATATCGCCCTATCATCAGGTCATTCACGATTTCGGCTGGAGCGCCTCCCTCTACATCGACCTCTGCCATACTGCCGCCACGGCCACCACCCCTGCGACCGTATCCGCGCCCGCCCGCGAACCCGAACCCGCGTCTGTAGCGTAATCCGCAGGCCAACTACCTGCTCCGCACGGGCAACGTCGTCCCCTCGTGCCACACCGGGGTCGTCAAGAGGATCGCCGGGTTTTCCGGCAAGCCCAGCCGGTTGCGATACAGTTTCCCAACGATCAGATCGATCGCCCGCCGGCTGCTCTCCTCCACGCAAGTGTAGAGACCGCTGTGCCGGTTTTCCTGTGAATGTATGTTAATTTCGACTACAGCCATATCTCGCGGCACCTTCAGTCCCAGCCGACCCAAAACCCGCTCGCACCGCCGCAACGACAGGCTGTTGGAAATCAGCACATCCGGTTTTCGCCGCGCCAGCCATCGTTCGAACGCCGCATCGAACTCCGCCTCCTCCGCCACCAGCGGCGGGATCAGGCTTGTCCGCAAACCCTCGCGTTCCAGTCCGCTGGCGAGGAATCCTCCGCGCCACCGCCCCTGCGAAGCGACATCCGAGTGCGACAGCACGAAAAAGCCCGGTTTCCTGTATCCACGTTCCCATGCGACATGCACCGCCTGATACGTCGCCCCGAAGTGGTCCGTATCCACCCGGTCCATCGGCGGGGTGCGCAGGTTGGTGCTGAACGTCACCACGGCAAAATGCTCCCAGTTGAGCGCCACCGGTCCGCCTTCCGGTTCGTCGGATGGCGGCAAAAACACTCCGCGAATCCCCCGCGCGTGCAGTGCCTTTTCCAGCCTGGCAGGCGGACCGAATTCCGCCGCCTCGAACGCCTCCAGCTTGAAGCCCAACTCGTCCGCATGCGTTCGGGCCGCCTCGAACATCCGCGCCACATACGCATTTTCCTTCAGCACGCGCTGCCCCGCCTGCGAACGTGTGAGGAACGCGAGCGCACCCTGAAATTTCCCCGACCGCGCCGTCCGCCGTTGCTGCACCAGCGCGGTCAGCAGGGGATTCACCCGGTATCCCATCTTTTCCGCCAGCGTCCGGATGCGCTCCCGCGTGGCCGCGGGCAATTGCGGACTGTTGCGCAACGCCAGCGACACCGTCGTGACATGCACGCCCGCGGCCTCCGCCACATCGCGCATCGCCACCGCTTTTTTGTCCGGGGAACGCGTCTTGCTCATACGCGGCACACTACGACAAGAGCAGGCAATTGTCGATGAGCCAAAACCGGCCTGTTTACTCTATGATTAGAGTTACATCCAGATCGACAGTTTTTCTCCTGAAGCGCAGCCTGCCATCATTACCTTCGCCACCATGAATCCATCATTTGCCTCCCCTTGCCATTCGCCTACCCGCCGCAATGTTTCAGCCACGTCCAGGTGCCGCGCATCCAGGAGCGCCGGAATCGCGAGCGGTTTCACCCTGATCGAGCTGCTTACCGTCATTGCCATCATCGGCATTCTGGCCGCGATCATGATCCCCACCCTTGGGAAAACCAGGCGCATGGCCAACGATGCCCAGTGCAAGAGTTCCATGCGCCAATGGGGAGTCGCGCTGCAACTCTACGTGGACGACCACAAGGGACAATTGCCCGGTCCATGTCCGGGATGGGTTCGCCGATACATCAGCCCGGTCAACGACGCCACCAATCACATCTTCCAGTTTCTGGCTCCTTACGCGGGCATAAAAAACATTTCCGGAGGATTTGTTCCTGAAAACATGATTTGCTCCGGTTGGGTAAAGGAAGCGCCTCATACGGCGGTGAAGGACGGCAGCGGCGAGGTTTACTGCCTCAAATCACCCAACATGCAGAACGTCGATATTCCCTATGGATACACAGACGACTCCGGCACCCGTAAAGAGCCCCGGTTTTACACCGACGTCCTTGAGAGCAGCCGGACAACAAAATCCTTCGCCCTGATTGACCTGGATACCGAATACAATGTGGAAGTGCTCGGCGGCAGCGCCAAAACCACATTGATTCCCCCAAAAGCCGTGCATGGGAACCATTGGAATGTCCTGCATTGGGATTGGCACGTGAGCAACAAAACCAAGGCCCAGCTACTGGACACTTCCAACTAAAACCAGGTCGAGGGCACGTGCGCACCCGACACTCGCCACTTCTCGCGAGCATGGTAATTTTCGACCATGCCTCTTCGCCATGATGACCGAAACATCCCCCGCTTACCGCGCCCTCTGGGCCGATCCCGAACTCAACGCGCGCATCGACGCCGACATCGCCCGCCATCGCCAGTCACCGCTCCGCCTCCGGGTGCTCGACGCCAAGGGAAAACCCGTATCCGGAGTCTGGATATCCAGCGAGCAAACCGCCGCCGATTTCCATTTCGGTGCCAACATCTACATGCTCGGCGGCTACCCGGCTCCCGAGTTCAACGCCCGCTACGAGGAAGCTTTCCTTGGCCTGTTCAACGCCGCCACCGTGCCCTTCTACTGGCGCGGACTGGAGCCCGAACGCGGCCACCCCCGCTACGCCGCCGACAGTGCGTTCGTCTCCCGCCGGCCCCCGCCCGACGCCGTCATCGACTTCTGCGAGCGTCACGGCCTGCGCATGCACGGACATCCTCTCGTGTGGGATTTTTTCAAATGGTCAGCGCCCGACTGGCTCTCCCACGATCCCGCCGACGCGGACGACAATGCCCGCCAGTGGGAGGCGCATGTGCGGGAAATCGCCGCGCGCTACTCCGGGCGCATTCACCGCTGGGACGGGCTCAACGAATCTCTCTGTTCCGTTGACCCCGAAGGACGCGTCGCCCCCCGCGGCCGCGCGGACCGTGGCGATAGTTGCGCAATGCCGTCCAACCACGAACGACTGGCCTTCGAGTGGGCCGCGTCCGCATTCCCGCCCGGCACTCGCTTCGACATTAACGAAATCCCTTTCGTCTGGTTTGATGGAACTGACGGCGTAAGCCTGTCCCGCTACCGTACGCAAATTCGCCGCCTCCTGAATGAAGGCGCGCCCATTGGTGGCATCGGTCTCCAGTTCCACTATTTCAGCGTCGGGAGCGTCCGCCGGATCCTCGCCGGCGAACAGGCCCGCCCCCGCGAACTCCTGCACGCGCTCGACACACTCGCCCCCCTGGGTCTGCCCATTCATGTAAGTGAAATCACACTACCCGCCCCGGTCAACAATGCGAACGGCCAGGCGGCCCAGGCCGAGGCCGCGCGCAACTTTTACCGCCTCTGGTTCAGCCATCCCGCCGTAGATGGCATCACCTGGTGGAATGTCGCCGACGGCGGCGCGGCTCCCGGCGAAGGGCACGTTGCCTCGGGATTGCTCAACAGCGACCTCACGACCAAGCCCGCTTACCACGCCCTCCGCGCACTCATCCACGAGGAATGGCGTTCCCGCAACACGGGCGAAACCGATGCCGATGGCCGCCACGTCTTCCGCGGGTTTCACGGTCACTACCGGATTACCCTCGTCCACGAAGGCGTCTCCCGCACCCGCGAAATTTTCCATCCGCGTTTCGAGTTAGTCCCCCCCCCTGCCCCCCCCCCCCCCTCTTCGCAGGAGATCCTCCTCACCCTCTGATTTTATGGACACTGGCTCGACATTCTCCCTGTTCGGACCCTCCCTGCGCGCCCTTCCTGTTTCGGCGCTGATCATGCCGGTGCTGGCGCTCTGCCAAGGCCACCAGCCCAAACACGAGGGGCACGACACTCCGCCGACGCTGGTCATGGAACCGGGGCCCGACTGGGCGCCTTACGCGCATTTGCTCGATATCGAACCCGGTGGCGTCTTCGACTTTTCTTTCCTGACCGACGCCCCGGCCGGGAAACACGGCCCGCTGATTGTGAACCCGGCGGGCCACTTCGAGTTTTCCGGACGTCCGGGGACCCGCGTGCGCCTGTGGGGAGTCAATCTGTGCTTTACCGCAAATTTTCCGGAGAAAAACGAGGCCGACCGGCTGGCCGCGCGACTGGCCGCATCGGGCTACAACAGCGTACGTTTCCACCACTACGACACCGGCCTTGTCCGCAAAGGAGAACGTTCAGACAGCGCCCTCGACCCGGAAAATCTCGACAAGCTGGACTACCTGTTCGCCGCCATGAAACGCCACGGCATCTACATCAACATTGACCTGTTCACGGTGCGCTCGTGGCACTTCACCGGGGAGGAACGGACCGAAATGGGACTGCAACAAAGCAACGAGGACATTTACGAATTCAAGGCCATGGTGCATGTCTCGGAAGCGGCGATGAAAAACTGGAAACAATTTGCCCGCAACCTGCTGACCCGGCGCAATCCCTACACAGGATTCACCTGGGCCGAGGACCACGCGCTCGCCGGTATCTGTCCAATCAACGAAATCATTCTCACGCCGGAGCAAATCGCCAGCCGCCCCTCCCTTCGCGAGCGCTACGAGGACGCATTCGGACGCTGGTGGAGTGACCCGGGCAATCGCAAAAAAACGGGAGAAAACCGCGCCACCGGCTACAACCGTTTCCTGTTCGAACAACACATCCGGACGGACAAACACATGCACGCCTTCCTGCGTTCGCTTGGAGTAAGGGCGCTTCTCACCGGCGTGAATTTCCGCGACATGCAAGGTCTGGCGTATGTGAGGGAACACTACGATGTGGTGGACAATCACCAATATTGGGCGCACCCGGAAACCCTGCCGCGCATCGCCGGTCAACCGCGCCTGACCGGATTCCGCCAACAAAGCGCAGTGCGTTCCCACGCCAGAACACCACGCTTCATCATGCTATCCCGCCTGTGGGAAAAACCCTGCACGGTCACGGAATTCAATTTCCTCTCGCCCAACCAATACCGGGCCGAAGGAGGTGTGCTCATGCCCGCCTACGCCAGCCTGCAAGATTGGGACGCGCTCTATAATTTCGAATACGCCGCCCGGCGCGCCTACGCCATGGAAGGCGGCACCGCGCGCAATTTTTCACTGACGGCCGACCCCGTCGGCCTGCTTGCGGACCGGGTCTCCGCCCTCCTTTTCCGGCGCAGCGACATCGCCCCGGCACGCGGGAAAATCGGTTTCGCCATTGAAGAAGCAACCGCGTTTGGCCCGACACACACGCCTTCCGAAGCCCCCGCCAAGCCTGGCAACATACACGCGCCGGAGATTTTCGCCCATCTCGGTCTGGTCAGCCGGATTGGTTCGGGAACGCGCCCTCCGGCAAAGGAACGCTCGACACACGGCCTGCAAGCAGTGGTCGTCGGCCCGAACGCCGTAAGCCGGACTACGGACAAAACCGTGTATGTCGCGGACGAGACGTTGATCGCCCGCCTGTTGGCGGACGGCATCCTTCCACGCGGCTCGGTGGACGAAGCGCAGGGAATTTACAAAAGTGACACGGGCCAGATCGAACTTCGCGCGAATGATGGCACGTTGAAAGTGGTGACCGGGCGCAGCGAATTGTTCGTGCTCCCCGCGAACAGCTCGCTCGACGGAAACAAGATTTCCGTTCGGAACGGGGAGACATTTGCCACGATCTCGGTTGTCTCGATCGACGGGAAACCACTGGCGCAAAGCAGACGCATGCTGGTGCTCCACCTGACCGATGCCCTGCCCACCGGCACACGCTTTGCCAAGCCGGACCGAAGCGTGTTGGAAGCATGGGGAAAACCGCCGCACCTGGTGCGGGCGGGTTCGTCCGACCTCACGCTTCGCCTGGATAATGAACCCGCCAATTATCAAGCGTGGGTGGTCGATGCCACAGGCCGAAGACTGCGAAAAACCTCCTTGGGGAAAACCGATGCAGGCTGGGTTTTGCCGACAAAAACAGTCACTCCCGAAGGCACACAACTGGTCTATGAAATCGTCCGTCCATGATGGACAAAACAACGACAGAATTGAGTGGCACGGGCTTCCAGCCCGTGGACGGCGCGAAGCGCCGCCTCTATGCCTCCTCGCCTCCCTCCCGCCACTACTCCCCTCCCTCCCGCTACTCCACTCCCGGAGCGGGCGATTGGCAGAAAAAGCCCGTGTCACGGCTTTGCTTACTGCATGTCCAGTTTTTGAGATGCGCCCCCTGAACGGTTACACTTCATTTTCGACTGCCATCCTTCGCCCTGCGCACCTACGGCGGCGGCTGGTCGCTGAAGCGCCCGCGCACGTTTGATAACAAGGGCACGCTCGACAAATACCGCCGCCCCAAGGTCGCGTATCAAAAGAAGAGAGGGAGACGGAAAATTCCGTCTCCCTCTCTCGTCAGATTGAAAACGCGTGCCAGTTATTCGCGCGTTCACCTTGTGGTCACATTTGCCTGCGCGCACGGCGGCAAAGCGCGATGGTTCCCATCGCTACCACACTCAACACCAATCCCGGGTATGCCGGTTCAGGCACGGCGACTGCGGTGATTTGCAGATTGTCGATACGAAACGACGTACCCTCCGGGACATCGGCGATCAGCCAGCGCAGCGCGACCGACGACTGGTCGTTGATCGCGGCCAGACTGGAAAGATCCATCGACCATGGATGGTGTCCTGAATCGGTCGATACGGAGGCAAGTAAGAGACCCGAGGATACCCAGCCCGCGCCGATATCGTATTGCAGGTCGGAAAACGAGGTCAGCCCGCCGGTGTAGGAGCGGATATCCATACGAACCTGCAAGGAAGACAGGCCCGCCGTGTCCAGGGTGACTGTGAAGGAATTTCCCGTGGAACCGCCGTTCCACCCCACTGACCATCCGGGTTGAGAACCCTGCCCCCCGCCCGTCCAGGTCGAACCATCGAAGGCAGTGAACGATAACGCGCCTCCATTGTTATTCAGAGATGACCCCACAAACGAGAACGTCGGTGTGGTTGGAAACCCCGTGGTTGCCGTCACCTCGCTGGTGAACGAACCCTTCCCGTCTGCGGTGTTGGTGGGATTCAGGGTGGTTTGGAAACTCCAGAACGCGGCGGCGTCGAATGCTTGCGCCCGGATGTTGACGGCAAGGAGCTGGGAAAGCGCGAGCGCCCCGGCGAAAAAGGAGGACATGGTTTTCATGGTCACGGGTATTCGATGTGGATGGTTATGCGGTGGGAAAGAGGGAGCTTGCCGAGTGGATGGGCTACTGTGTCGCGGTTGCGGTGATTTGCAGATTATCGACACGTAATGAATTGTTTTTGGGGATGTCGCCAATCACCCAGCGTAATTTGATCGACTGCCGGTTATTGATTGCGGCCAGGCTGGAGAGATCGACAGACCATTCCGGGAAGCCGTCTCCTGTCGCAATGGAATCAAGCGTGAGTCCCGAGGATACCCACCCTGAACCTGTGTCATATTGCAGATCGGAAAACGATGTCAGTCCACCGGTGTAGGAGCGGATGTCCATGCGAACATTCAAGGAAGACACGCCTCGTGTATCCAGCGTGACACTGAAAGAATTGCCAGTGGAGAGGGAACTCCATGTCAGTGAATTGCCTGGCCTGCTGCCTCTCCCTGAACCCTTCCATGTTGTGCCATCGAATGCTGTAAACGAAATAGCGCCGCCGGAGAGTCCGATATTGGAACCGGCATATGAAAGCGTCGGGAGTGTTTCAAACGTCGAAGCTGTCACGACGGTGGTGCCCGGATCAGTTCCGGCAGGATCGGTTTTGGTGTCGAAACTCCAGAAAGCGGCGACAGTCGATTGTGCCCGGCTTTCACTGGCGGCGGCAAGCGCGAGCGCGAATGCTCCCGCAACTCCAATGTGCGTGATGTTTGGATACTTCATGATGTTCAGAGCAAGTTGATGGTTTGTTTGATCCCCGGATGAGGGGTGTTCGGGCACAGCATTTGCCATACGAAATCGAAGTCGATATGTCGTTTACTCTAATCATAGAGTAAACGACGTTACGCGGAGGCCCACGTAGGGGCGCACTTCACTGTTTTGTATCGGGAGATCACTGTTGTCCGGTCATTGAAGATGTATGATTTCACAAGATGTTAATTTTTTGATAGTTAAGGTCTGGTATTACTTGCCGCGATTAGAAGATGGCCTGACACGTGGACTTACGGATATAATTGGACTATCGTAGGTTAAGATTTTTGCTAATCAACGGCGTTTTTGTCCCGATTTTGTGTATAACGCGCCCCATGCATCAAAGGCGCTTTGTATTTTCTCAGATTATTGATTTCCTTCCCGAGCGAGAATTTCGCCGTATTGTCGCCAAGTATAACGATGACTACAAGACGACTGCGTTGTCTTCGTGGGACCATTTGCTCGCACTTATTTTTGATTTGCTCACGTATCGGGAGAGCTTGCGCGATTTGGAAGACAGTCTTCGGCCTCGCCGCAGACAACTCTATCATCTCGGGTTTCATGGACCGGTTATACGCAGCACGCTGGCTGATGCCAATGCACGGCGCGACTGCCGTATATTTGAAGAGTTTGCCTTGTTGCTCATCGCACGGGCACGCAAGCTGTACACTGCCGGTCCCGGCAAAATCGAGGGCGTGGATGCCACGGTTTACGCCATTGATTCGACCACGATTGATCTGTGTCTGGCACTGTTTCCGTGGGCTCATTTCCGCGCTCGCAAGGGAGCGATCAAGGTTCACACCCAACTCGATTTGTGCGGTCCCCTGCCGGTTCTGGTGTATGTCACAAATGGAAAAGTCAATGATGTCAAGTGGTTTGGCGCACTTCACTTCGAGGCAGGCTGCTTCTACCTGGTTGACCGAGGCTACATCGACTTTGCCCAGTTCTGGCGCATCCATCAGGCTCACGCATGGTTTGTCACCCGAGCCAAATCGAACCTCCAATTTTACCGTTGTCATTCCCGCCAGCCGGAAGGCGTCATCGCCGATCAAGTTATTCGGCTTACGGGGACCAAGCCCAAGCAATCTTATCCCGCTCCATTGCGCCGTATCGTTTATCGCGATCCAGAAACCAATAAGCTCCTCGTTTTTCTTACTAATAACTTCGATCTGCCTGCTCTTGTCATCGCTTTGCTCTATAAAGCCCGCTGGAATATAGAACTGTTTTTCAAATGGACAAGAATGAATATGAAAATTAAAACTTTCCACGGTCGCGAACCCAACGCGGTCAAAATTCAAATCTGGTGCGCCCTCGCCGCCCATGCACTTTTGCTTATTATTAAGCGACAACTCGGCAGCAATTCTTCCATTCACTCCATTCTCTCCGTATTGAGCGTTAGCGATTTTTAACAAGTTACTCTTCATGAACTATTTAGCGAATTTGAGCTCACGAAATCAGCATTAATATACCCTAACCAATTGACCATCAACTCCTAATGACCGGACAGCAGTGATTTCCGATAGATAAAACAACACCTGCACCTGCGCGGATTTTATTCAAACAATCGCAACGGAGTGACCGTACAGATATGGACGGCGGTGTGCGCTCACCCGTTGGTGGCCATCGCTCATCGTCAATTGACGCTGCCCGACTGCCTGCACCGGACTTTGCAAATTATATCAATCAGCTCACTTGAGAAAACCCCTCTGCATCAATTGATTACAGAATATAACACAAACATTCCATCGATTGATATTCCTATCCAATTGGAAATCAATAGATTTTAATCGGACAGGCGTGATATCGACGCAATTGGGAAAATTGCGAACGTAAGTTAAATACCAGCAAACATTTCG
>JAISAX010000255.1 GCA_031266495.1 Opitutaceae bacterium | reverse complement strand
CTTAAAAAAATTTTATTTCTCTCAAACATTTGATCGTGACTTGGGGCCACTGGGCGACGCTGCGGGTCGTCCACGGGCTGGAAGCCCGTGCCACGTCGATCCGCGTAACTTCAGTTACGCGGATGAGGTAACGCAGGCACGTTCCGCTCCACCATCGCCCCTGTCGAATCCCGCCGATACCCGTCGATCTGCATATACCCCCCCCCCCCGATCATTCATTTTCCCCGTATCCGCATCCGGATACCGAACGATCTGCATGGTTTTCGGGAAATTGCGCATACCCCGATTTCTTGAACGGACTGCGAAGCCGCAACCATCGTTGACCGCGTTCCTGACAAAATTCACCCACGAAATTCACCCGCGAAAAATCATGCATACTCATACTCAAACGGTATTCCGCAGGCATTCCTTGCCGCTTCTTTCCGTAATCGCCGCCTCGCTTTTGTCCGTGCTGCCCCGTCCCGCGCCAGCCTCCCTCGTTATTGACGAAGGTTTTTCTTACGTGGACAAGACCGCCGCCGAGGCCGCCGGCTGGACGGTACAGACAAAATCGCAACAAAGCCCCGCGTTCGTCGATATCGGCTCCGACCGCGTCGCCGGATTCTACAACGTCCAGCTCAAAAAAAGTATTTTCCCGACGGATACCGCCGTCGCCGCCGACAGTTTTACGCTCACCGCCGATCTCGCGCTGAGCCAGTTCCAGGGCGGCATGTACGTTCTGGTAGCGAGCGCGCCCGACGCCGACGGCAAGGTTTATGGATACGCGATCTCGTGGTTCGCCGGCACGTCAGGCGGCACTTATTCGCCAAACGGCGTTTTTTACATCGGCGTGGTCAACGGAGTGAAGGAAGCCGACCTTTCCTTTGGTTACTCCATTTCCGCAAACAACGTGACGCTCTCCACCACCTCCGTCAGAACGAACATCATCATCACGGATCGTTCATCGGGGGGAAATATCACCGCGAGCGCGCCCGTCGCCGTTTCCGAATTCGGCTCCGTCACGCTCACGTGGCAAAAATCCACCGGCGCGCTCAACCTGTATCTCGGCACGGATACAACCGGCACGCCCGCCCTCTCCATCACCAACACCGACTACTCCTCGTTCGCCAGCCTCTACGTATCCGGAAACGGATATTCTTACGTCAACAACCTCCATCTCGACGTGACGACGGCAACACCGGTGCCGGAGCCGGCGACTGCCGCCGCGCTCCTCGGCGGCCTCATCCTCGTTGTCGCGGGCATATTCCTCCGGCGCCGCTGCTGAACACCCGCCTTGCCCCTCCCCCCCCCCCCCCCCGCGCAAACGATATGTTTTCCTTCCGCGCCCCGATTTTTCCCGTCGCATCCGTCGCGCCCGCCGCGCCCATTGCACCCGTTTCCGCGCTTCTCCTCGCATTCACGCTCACCGCGGCAAACGCCGCGACCGGCAACACTGGCAACGCTGCCAACACCGGCAACGCCGCCGCCTTTTATCTCAAGGACGGCGACCGTGTAGTGTTTTATGGAGACAGCATTACCGACCAGCGACTCTACACCACCTGCGTCGAGACCTTTGTGCGCACGCGTTTCCCCGCGCTCGACGTCACCTTCACGCATTCCGGCTGGGGCGGCGACAAGGTTAGCGGCGGCGAGGGCGGCCCCATTGCACTCCGCCTCGAACGCGACATTTGCGCCCACACCCCCACCGTCGTCACCCTCATGCTCGGCATGAACGACGCCGGCTACACCGGCTACGACCAGGACGCATTCAACACGTACAAAAACGGCCTCGCCGCCATCGTTAAAAACCTCCGCGCCCGCCTCCCCGGCGTCCGCTTCACCCTCATCCGCCCCTCGCCCTGGGACGACATCACGCGCCCGCCCGACCCCAAAATCCCCGGCGGCTACAACTCCGTTCTCATCCGTTACGGCGACGCCGTCGCGGAGCTTGCCGCCGCCACCGGACAACATCTCGCCGACTTCAACACGCCGCTCGTTGACCTGCTCGAAAAAGGCCGCGCCATCAACTACGGCATGACCGTCCGCATCATCAACGACCGCGTCCACCCGCGCGACTCCGGGCAACTCGTCATGGCCGCCGCGCTCCTCAAAACATGGAACGCCCCCGGCACCGTCAGCGAAGTCACCCTCGACCCCGCCGCCCGCCGCGTCGCGCTTGCCGGCAACACCCGTATCACAAATCTCGATGCAAACGCCGGCGCCACCGCCATCGCGTGGACGCAACTCGACAACGCCCTCCCCATGCCCGGCGACGCCTCCAGCGTCACCGCATTTGTCCTCCAGACCACCGGCCTCGCCGACACGCTCAACCGCCAGATCCTCCGCACCACCGCCACGCTACAACAACCCGTTTACGACCTCACCATCGACGGCCAGTTTGTCGCCATCCTCACCGCCGGCCAGCTAGCCGCCGGCGTCAACCTCGCCCCCCTGCCCACGCCCATGCACCGGCAAGCGGGCGAAGTCCACAAACTCACGCTCCAGCGCGCCGCCATCCACCAGACCCGCTGGCGCAACGCCCAGGTTCCCCTCGCCAATGCGCGCACGCCGGCCATCCGGCAACACCTTCCCGATATCCTGAAAACGCTTGATGAAGCCGACGCCGCCACCGCCCGCCTCCAGCGCGCCGCCGCCCAACCCCTCGCGCGCCGCTACGAACTGAAAGCGCATTCCCCCGCGCGCCTCGCCTCCGAACTCGCCCCGCCCGGCCAGCCCGCCACCCTCGCCGCCACCCTCGGCCCCAACCTTGCCCTCAACAAAAAATGGCTCTCCGGCAACCCCAACGCCCTCGGCTGGGACCGCGGTCTCACCGACGGCATCTGGACCGGCGCCAGCGGCACCGTTTACGCCACCAACGAGCAGCCCATATTCCCCAAAACCGTCACCGTTGACATGGAAACCCCGCACTCCGTCGGGCGCGTCCTGACGGGCGTACCCGCTTACGGCTCCACCAAAACCGTCGCCCTCTCGCTCAGCGCCGACGGGCAAAACTTTACCGAAACCGGACGCCATGTCTTTTCTCCCGGCAAGGAAGAAACCCGCCTCTTCGACTTCGCTCCCGTCACCGCCCGCTACGTCCGCCTGACGTATCTCGATCACCATGACAGCCGTGCCGGCGAAAAATATCCCTCCACATTCGCCTTCACGACCGACCTGCAAGTCTTCGCTCCCGCCCGATAACCCGGCCCGCAAAA